>JANMUC010000834.1:0-6907 GCA_031391225.1 Deinococcales bacterium | reverse complement strand
TTCGGACTTTTTCGGAAACGAGAACAGCACAACGATCTAGCTATCGGACGATCTCGAGGATCAAGGTGCGTTTGGATCTGTTGTGCTGAGTCCCACCATTAACTTACAAGGTGCATTTTTAGGGTCAAGAAGGTGCACTTTGGGATCAAGTTAGGCGCAAAGTCACACTGAGAATCCAGCATCAATTATTTCTGGAGCTTGTTAATCCAGCACGGCTCGAGCCAGACGCTTGACGCCCTCCTCGATTTGTTCCGTGCTGGGTGTGGCAAACGACAAACGCAAGTAATTGGCTTTGGGATTGCCAGGAAAAAACGGCACACCAGGCACGTAAATCACGCCATTGTCCACCGCTTTTTTTACCATGCTCATGGTATCCACGCCCGCCGCCATTTTCACCCACAAGAACATGCCACCGTCGGGTTTGTTAAACTCGAGCGTCCCCGCCGGAAAATGTTGTTCGAGTGCCGCGATCATGGCGTGACCTTTCGCGCCGTACGTGCTGCGAATTTTGGGCAGTTGGGCTTGAAGGCGTCCAGTCTCGAGGTAACGCGCCGCAACGTGCTGAGAAAAGGTGCTGGTGTGCAAATCGGCAGCTTGTTTGGCGATTGTGACGGGTTGTACCAATCCTTCGGGCAAGATCATCCAACCCAAGCGCAACCCTGGTGCGACAAATTTAGACAGCGTCGAAAAGTAACACACCCACTCGCTCGAGCCGTCCACAAAACTGGTCAAACCCACCAGTGGCGGCAGAGTTTCGCCGCTAAAACGCAACTCGCTGTACGGATCGTCTTCGATCACCAAGACTTGATACTTGAGTGCCAACTCGAGCAATTTTTTACGCCGCTCGAGTGAAAGTGTTGCGCCGCTCGGGTTGCCAAAGGTTGCTACCGTGTAAATAAATTTGGCTCGACGACCCTCGGTTTGCAATGCTTGCAATTGCTGCTCGAGGTCATCGGGGTTTAAACCATCCGCGTCAATTTCGATGCCGCGCAATTCGGCTTGGTACATTTCAAAAACTTGCACCGCTGCCAGATAGGCGGGGCGTTCGACCAGCACCACATCGCCAGGGTCAACCATGATCTTGGCAATCACATCAATCGCTTGCTGCGAACCCGTGGTGACAATCAAATTTTCCGAGGACAGTCCAGGTGCACCTCGAGATGCCATGATGTCAATCAAATGGTTTTTTAAAACGTCGTAACCATCCGTTGGACCGTATTGCAGGGTTGCCTGCGGATTTTGCTCGAACGCATCGTGCGTCGCCTGACGAATTCCTTCGATATCAAACAGCTCTGGGGCAGGCAAACCACCCGCGAACGAAATGATGTCCTTGCGCACCGCAACTTTCAAAACTTCACGCACGAACGAGGGCTTGACACCGGACATCCTTTTGGCGAGTGGATAAGACATGGGTTGATTGTACGATGTTTGGACGAGAAAGGGCAGCAGCGGCACAGAGCGAAACCCAGGTTAAAAGTAGTCATAAAATCTCGAGCTTTCTAAAACAGTTGAGCCAATCCCTCAAGCATCAGGATTCTCGAGTTCTAAATTGTTTTTGAGATTTTACTTTGAGGCTTAGGATTCAGGCTTTTAGAAACTTTAAACCTCGACATTTAATCCACAACATTATAGATGTTTCCGTGTAGGGGCTAGGCATGCCTAGCCCCTACAGCACATCGATTCTTGAATATATCATTCGAATTTCTGTTTTGCCTTTTATGTGTTCGCGTAAGCACTGTACCAACTGCCAATTTCTATCTGCTGTCTCCCACTTGACCAAGTTCCTTGAGCTTTAAAGGCTAAAATGCCAGCATGAAGGTTTTTCTGCGATGCTTGATTTTGCTTGTCACGTTTTATGTTGGCACGAATGCTTTGGCGCAACTCTCGTACCCGCCAGCCAGATTCGCGAAGGCGTTTGAAGCCAAATTGAGTGGCTCGAGTTTTAAAGTTGGGAATGCCAGCCTCAAACTCGAGGTTCTAAATGGCTTGGTGACAGGATTGTCTTACGAGGGCGCGAGAGACGATGTCAAAACGCCTGCCCAAGTGATTGCCACCGCGCTCGAGCATCCCGAAAATGCCCCAGGTCTTGAGACGAACCTGAAAAACAGTAGCAACCGTTTTCGTGATGTTGGAACGGTGTCCCCAGGGTTGACGCCAGAAACGGTGTTCGAGTTGCGCTGGGCAAAAACGTTTGTCTTTCGCCTTAATTTAAAACGCTTTTCTGGTTTTGGACCAGACCGTCATGTCATGGGCAGGAGCGGAGTGATAATTCGGGAGTTCAGCGATTTTGAATGCCCGTATTGCAAGCAATTCATGATACAAACCATGCCGAGTTTAAGATCAAAATTTATAGATAAAGGTCTGGCGAGATTTGCCTTTCATCACTTGCCCTTAACCAGTATTCACCCGAAAGCGCTCGAGGCTGGAATTGCCGCTGAATGTGCGGGAGCGCAGGGTAAATTTTTTGCCTATCACGATTTGTTGTTTGCCCTGGGATTAAACGATTTTCAAAATTTGGCACGAATCACGCAACTGAATGTTGGGGTTTTTAACCAATGCCTCAAATCAGTCTCGAGCAAAGAAACTGTATTGCAGGAAGCCAGCTACGCCGCCGCATTGCAAATCAACGCAACACCCACCGTGTTCGTTGGACCGTTTAAACTTGTTAACGCAAACGACTTAAACGCTTACGCCCGTTACTTGCAAATGGCGAAGGGCTTGAAATAATTATTCTCGAGTTGTTTTTGAATTTTTAGACAACTTGCTTTTGCGCTTGATCTTGTCGCTGTACATCAAAGTATCGGCGTGTTTGTACAAGGCATCGGCATCCGCGCCGTCCCGAGGGTACATGGCTAAACCAACGCTGGCGCTGACGGTCAAGGTTTTTTGCCCAGAGCCAAGATTGATTCTGAGGTTCTGGGTGATTTCTTGACGCAAATTTTCGCTCTGGGTGATGTCGGTTAAATCGGGCAGAATCAAACAAAATTCGTCACCACCGAGTCGCGCCACCGTATCCGAAGCCCGCACAAAGCTTTGCAGTTGAATACCGATGTCGCGCAGCAACCGATCGCCGATGGAATGACCCAAACTGTCGTTAACGGCTTTAAAACCGTTTAAATCAATAAACAAAACGCCAACCAAACTGCCGTTGCGATCCGCTCGAGCCACCGCTTGCTGCAAACGGTCATGATACAAAACCCGGTTGGGCAAACCCGTTAAAGAATCGTGAAGCGCCTGATACTCGAGTTTTTGAATCAGTGAATGGCGCTCGATGGCGATCGCTGCAAGGTCTGCCGCCGCTTTTTGCTGGGTTCGTAAATCCTGCCCCCAATGTTCATTGCGGGTGTAACTGGTGATTGTTCCCAAAATGACGCCACTGCTGGTCACGATTGGCAGGGCGGCGCAGTGTTTGTAACCCGCCTGAATCAAAGCTGCACGGTACTCGAGCGACCAACGGTCATCGGTGCCAAGGTTTTCAATGTATTGTGCCTCGCCGGTGCGCACCGCCACGCTGCACGGATCACCGCCAGCCGCGTCAAGGCACTCGAGCAAATCGCTCAATACATCGCGGGCAGCCACGTAACTCAAATGCCCCTCTTCGAGCAAGCTGATTTGAGCGCCTAAACCAGGGAATTGCTCCGTCAGCATTTCAAGGATCATCTCGAGCAACGTACCGATCTCTACGCCCCGAGCGATGCCTTCTAGCACACGGTTGCGACCGCGCTCGAGAATTTGGGCGCGTTTGCGTTCGGTGATGTCCACGATCAAACCTCGCACCAGCCGAGGACGGTTTGGTTCGATAAACCCAACCGCGCGGTCTTGCACCCAACGCACCTCGCCGTCAGGTCTGATGATTCGGTATTCCCCTTCGACCACGGTGAGTTGCTCTGCCGCCAATAAGAAACCGTTCACCACCATTTTAAGATCATCGGGGTGAACCATTGACATCCAAGGACGGGTCGAACCCAACATTTGCTCTGAAGCCACACCCAGAATGGTTTGGCTTTGAGGACTGATAAATGTAAACTGGGCGACATCTTGGGAGTACAACTCGGCTTCCCAAACGACCCCTGAAACATTCTCAACCAAATCGCGGTACCTGGCACGAGACTTGTTGAGATCGCGTTCGGCATTTTTGGCATCTGTGATGTCACGTTCAATTAAGACTGCACCACCAGACCAAATCGGTGCAAGCCTCGCCTCGAGATTGCGCTCGCCCGTCGGATAGATCAGGTTGTACTCGAGATCGCCGACCTTGCCACGTTCGTGCACGCGTTTTAAACTTTGTTCAATCAGGCTGACCACCGACTCTGGGTAGACATCACGAAGATGCTTATCGACCATCCAGGAAGCGTCTGCTCCAGGTGCTCGGACATCCAAAATCTGTCCTCGGGCGTCAAGTCTGTAGACGGTATCGGGCAGGGCATCCAGAATCGCTTTCGCGCCCGCCTCGCTTAAGGTCAGGCGCTCTTCAATTTGTTTGCCGCGTTTCAGTTCGGTGCTCAGTTGGGCAATCACATGGGTTTTTGCCATGAAAGGCGCGGCAAGACCAGCGATCATTTCAACAAACGCGATTTCTTCAAGCTCAAACGTTCTTGGCTTAAACGAATCCAAAGCGAACGAGCCGAGCATCACATCGCCCGAAACCACGGGAACGATCAAAACGCCAAGAACACCAAACGGTTTATAAATCTCCTTAAGGTGTTGTGGCAGTTGCCCAGTGTCGGCAATCGCAATCGGTTTTTGCTCGCGCAGCAATTGCCGCCCAATGTCATCAATTGCGATTCGCCTGCCAACATTGGAAACAGTATTGGAGCTGAATTCGGCGACAATCACAAATTCGCTGCGATCATGTGAAAGTTGCGCGAAGTCCGCCTGCGGAATGTCAAGTGCCTGCGCCAGCCGTTTGCAGACCACCGTCAAAAATTCGTTCGGCTCGAGCCTCAACGCCGAGGTCACGGTTTTGAGAACGCCCAATTGACGCTCGAGGTTGAGTGATGGTGTGTTGTTCATGATTTCGGGTGGGATTACCAGCTTGAAAACAAAATCAAGCCCCTGAGGATACGCAGGTTGGATCGAGGTTTCAAAAAATTGATGGCAGAACCAAATCAGATTCTACCGCAATCAATCGTTATGACGCTCTAATTTAAGTGGTGTACTCGGCGTTGATCTTGACGTAACCTTCGGTCAGGTCGCAACCCCAAGCCTCGCCAACGCCCGTGCCAGCGCCCAAATCGCAAGCCACAATCACCTCAAGTTCACGCATGGAACTCGAGACGGCTTTGCGGTCAAACTCGAGCGGCATGCCATCGAAAACCTGAATGCCCTGAATTGACACTTTGGTTTTTAAGGGTTCAAACGTTACTCCACTGCGCCCCAGGGCTGCCAGAATCCGCCCCCAATTCGGGTCGTTGCCGTAGACTGCGGCTTTAAATAAACTCGAGCCTGCCACGGTTTTTGCCGCCGCCAAGGCATCTGCCTCAGTTGGTGCACCAATCACGTTGACCGTCAAAAGCTTGGTCGCTCCCTCGCCATCGCGGGCGATCGCTCGAGCCAAATCGCGCATCACACTTTCGATGGCGCTTACGGCTTCATCGGTGTTCGTTTCTCCTGCCGCGCCGTTGGCAAGAATCACCGCCATGTCATTGGTGCTGGTGTCACCGTCCACCGTCACCGCATTAAACGTGCGGTTGACAATTCCGACAAATGCGGTGCGCAAAACAGCTTGCTCGAGTTTGGCATCGGTCAGCACAAACGCCAGCATGGTTGCCATGTTCGGATGAATCATGCCCGAACCCTTGCAGACCCCGACCACCCTCGCGCCGTTCGAAAGGGTTCGCTCGGAAACTTTCATCACCAAATCCGTGGTCATGATGGCGGTCGCCGCAGCCTCGAGTTCCAGCCCCAGCGCCGCCCGAGCCGCAGGAATACCAGCCTCGAGTTTTGAGACGGGCAACTGAACCCCAATCACCCCAGTGCTGGCGGTCATGACCGCCTCAGCCTCAAGGTCGAGTTCCCCAGCGGTGATGGCTGCCATGCGAGCATCGGTTTGGATGCCCTGCTCGCCCGTGACGCAATTGGCATTGCCCGCATTGACCACGATGGCTTGCAGACTTTTATTGCTGGCGTACAACATCCGACCACGCTGGACACTGGCGGCAACCGCCACATTTTGGGTTCCGGCGAACGCCCAAGCGCAAGGAGTCCCGCTCACAAAAAGTGCCAAATCAGGATTGCCAGAGGGTTTGATTCCCGCTTTAACGCCAGATGCCCGAAAGCCAATTGGTAATTTCACACGGACGAGTGTATCAGAACAGGTGCATTTCGGGCAAAAAGGAGCTGGCGGCAGAAAGCACCCCTCAAAACTCGAGCGACAAGTCGAAAGCTGTGTCTCGAAATTGCGGCTTGATCGAATTTTTGTTCAAGCCAAACGAACAACCAAATCATTTTCTTGAGGCTTGAGATTTTACAGCGGTTTTCGTATCCGTTGACGCGCTTCTTGACCCTTAAAGCAGCACCTTCTTGATGCCAAAATGCACCTGACGGGCGGCATCGCTTCTTGCTCGTAAGACAGCACCTGGCGGGCTACTCGCGCTCACGGGCTTGGGCGCTTCGGGCGGAATCGCTTCGCGTCAAACATTGTGCAAGGTGCTGTAAGACTGGCAAAACTCGACCAGTTGTTCGAGAATCTAAATATTTGAAACTCGATACAAATTGTTCATTGCAAATCAAAACGATTCTAGCAAAAGATGCGCCCGAAAAACGGGGCGCATCTTTGTGATTCTCAAAACTCGAGAATTTAAAAACTTACTTTTTCGCGGCTGGTTTTTTCGCGGCTGGCTTGGCAGCGGGATATGGAGCTGGTATTGTGGGGGGCGAGGCTGGGGATTGTGGTGCGTCTATGGGG
>JANMUC010000815.1:0-1968 GCA_031391225.1 Deinococcales bacterium | reverse complement strand
AGTGAACTTGACGGCGTTGGCATTGTATTACGGCTTAAACCGCGAGGCACTGCACCTGGAACTGGTTGTGAAGATTTAAGCGATGCAGATATTAAAACTGAAATGAAACCCATTGTAAAAGTCAGTGATTCGTTTAGCGATTGGCGACTTGATGGCAGTGCAGGTTTATACGCCTACGTTGGTTTAGATCTTGGTTCTGCGGTTGGTGAATTGGTTGGTGTTAAACCGCTTGGTTTGCTTGAGGGATTCTTTGGAGCGCGACAAATCTTTTCTGGTCTGATGCGTTTAGACAAGCGCTCGAACCAAGTTATGCGTCAAAATACGACTTAAAAGCTTACGGCGAACTTGGTTTTGGTGATGGTGTTAAAGCAGCTATCAAAACATTAGTTGGATCAAATTTTACGTATAAGCCAGCGTTAATACTCGAGATTCCGCTCAGTCGATCACCGTTTGGTAAAGGTATTGTTGACAAAACCAAAGTTGATGTTGGTGAGGCAACAAAGTTCACAGTCAATCTTGATTCCAAAAATACCACGTATTTAACGCTCTACAACGTTGATCGCATCGAAATTTACCAGAAAAAGCTTGGTAAAACCGAAATCGAAAAAACACCAATTGGTAGTGTTAACGCATCCGAAGGTCAAACCGAATTTAATTGGACTTGGATTCCCACTCAAGCAGATGTAGGTAAGAACGAGTTTTATGCTTTTGTTGTTCCTAAATTTCTAGACACGGCACTCGAGATTACCGAAAATTCTAAATTAGATGTTGAAGTTGTGGGCAATGAAATGGTTACGATTAGCATCAAGGGCAGTCGAAACGAAAGTTACAGCGACCTAAGCAGTAGTATTTATGTGGGTGGTGCTACTGGGAGTGAAGCTTCTACTTTTGACCAGGTTTGGCAACTTGATGCAACAGATAAACCTCCAATTGTCAGCGAACCAGGACTGATTGCAGGACAACTAATACCAGGGTCTGGATACTATTTTCTAAAACCCAACTTAAAAAGTACCATCACACACAATGGATCATATTTGTTCAGTCAAGATTGTATTCGCGAGGTTGGTACAGACTCACAAAAACGTTAATTTAACTACAATGCAAATACAGTGAGTTTTGTTTACAACCTGGATGATGCGACTGTATTAATGCAAATGAATGACGATGGTTCGTATACTGGAACGGTATTTTTTATGAATTCTCAAGGCAAAATTTCTGGTGGCTATAGTGGCACTGAAGACGTAAGCGCTGCTTGTCCAAGTGATGAACCACGTACACCTATAAAGCGAGACATCAGTGGGAACTTAAATCAAAGAGTCTCTGTAGGAGTAAGTTTTTCTGGGAAAATAGACCGCACCACAGAAACTGTCTTGAGCGGTACGAAAACCTTTACAGACAAAACTGCATCTGTTGCTTTTAAATCCTCCAGTGATAGTTTTGATAACACCAGTGGTTGGGATGTCCCTGTCACCATTACCATCACCTGGAAACTCAGTTACGCGCCTGTCAATCCAAACTCGAGTACCGTCAAACCCTTTGTGCTGCTATTCTCGAGTGCTTTACTGACAGTCAATCCGCCCACTCCAAGTCAGGTTCAGACCGTGCCTTGGAATGGAATTAGCCCCGCTAGAAATCGGGTGAGGCAACCACGCTGTTAAACAATTTATAAACGACCCAGGCATTTTTTAAAGTGGTGAACTCGAGTCTCGAGTTCACCACTTTTTCTCGAGTGAATTTGCTTTGTGACACTCGACTTTGCGTTACAGACAAGTTCCTCGAGCCATTTCTAAATTCTTTTCAGAATTCCGAACGTTTTTTTCCAAAAAACGCGCTATGATCGTCTTATGTTTGAGGCGAAAACAGTTTCTCCAGCTTGGATTCGATCACAACTGATCGGTGCAAACTCGAGCATCACAACGCCATTCGGCACAAGGGCGTTGACCTACGCCGATTATGTGGCTTCTGGGC
>JANMUC010000769.1:0-7681 GCA_031391225.1 Deinococcales bacterium | reverse complement strand
GTTTCTCGAAACCACATTCGGGGCAGCACAGCAGGGACGTTTGCATCGGTTCAGCGTACACTTTTAATTTTTTATTGTGGTGCGAGTTCTCGAGCCAGTTGATTGAATTGCTCAGTCACTTCATCAAGCACGCTAACCCGTGGCATTGGGTTTTCACTGACTGGGCGCACCAAAAAAGGACCTGGGTCAATTGGGGCGTCGTTCAAGCGAACCTCGTAATGCAGGTGCGGTCCTGTCGAATTTCCGGTCGAACCGACCAAACCGATTTCGTCACCCAGATACACTTCCTGACCAACGCTGACTTCGATGCTCGAGAGATGCCCGAACAAGGTTTTAAGCCCGTTGCCATGGTCTACAATCACGTGCAAGCCGTAACCAAGGCTTGACATGCCTGCCGTGACGACTACGCCGTTGGCGGTGGCGGCGATAGGAGTTCCCGTTCCAGTGGCAAGGTCCCAACCCGTGTGGCGTTGTAATTTACGATTAAACGGGTTTAAACGGTAACCAAAGGTCGAACTGATGTTTGCGTTTAACGGAAATCCGCTCGGGATGGTATCCAGGCTCGAGCCTTGGGCTTCCAAAGACGCGATGCTTTGCTCGCCAAGGCGATTTAGCCCAACGATTGCAACGTTGGTGGTTTGTTGGTTGCTGACATCTTCGAGCGGTTGCGTTTCGGCTGTCGCGCTGCCGACGCTTTGCATTCGTTGCAATTCGTCTTTGAAACTGCCGACCTTGCTCGAGAGTTCGTTGGCATAAGCTTGGGTTTTAACTTTTTGAACTTGCTCGAGTTTGATTTTGGCGGTTAAAGCCTCGATTTTGGTTTTAGCCTCGAATTTTAAACCTTTAACTTGATTGGCTTTGATATGCACTTTTTTGGTTAAGAAGTTGTTCTGGGCTGTTAAACGCTGGATTTTCTCGAGCGCAACCAAGTTCTTTTGTTGCGCGTCAAATGCGATAAAACCAACGCCTGCCATGCCAGTCAGGGCAAGCAACGCAACGATCAAACGGTTCCGCGCCAAATTTAAAGGGGTTTTGACGGGTTCTGATAAGTGAATCTCGAGCACGTCCCACAGAATACAAGATTTTGATGCGTCAAAGTTAGAAACTTCACATTGGTGTTAATGCTCGTGTCGAACGCCACCCTCGCCGTGAACGTGTCCATGCTCGAGTTCGCTTTGTTCGGCGGGTCGGACGTTTAAAATTTTGATGTGGTACAAAAGGGTTTTGCCTGCAAATTCATGGTTAAAATCCACGGTCACAGTATCTTGCTCGAGTTTGACCACTCGAGCCACCAGTGGCTTGCCAGTTTCATCTTGGGTGTAAAAACTTGCCCCAAGTGCGAGGTTGGTGTTTGCCGGAAAGTCAGATTTTTTGGCGCTGTGGACTTTACTAAGGTCGTAAACACCGTAGCCATTCTCAAGCGTTGCTGTGAAATCCTGACTTGCCTCATGTCCAATCAGCAGTCCTTCGAGTCCGACGGGCAGACTTTTGGCGTGTCCCATCAGAATGGTTTGTGCTTCACCCTCAAGCGAACGTTCAATAACTTTATCATCAATACTTAAACTCCACTCGAGTTTGATGACGCTATGCTGATCTATTTTCATGTTTCTCCAAATCGTACTGAATCTGATTGTACTGGTGGACGGATGGTTCGAGAAAGTTCTGCCAAGCCTGCCATGCTTGACGTACCCCAATGGGAGGGGCTTTCTCGAGTTGGTTTTCGCGTGGCTTAAACATTGAAAGCTGCCAGTGTTCGTATTCGAGAATCAAAGACTCGAGTTTTTCAAGCCCAGACCCAAAAGCAATACTTTCGAGTATGGGTGGTTCTGGCGAAAAGTACAGGCTGCCCGAGTTGTAAAACCGTTCTGTTCCTCGGTGATAAAGCATGTGCTCCGTCTCGAGCCATAAACCGTTGGCATGAAGGTACAGACCATTTTTGCTGTAAACGCTGGACTTCTGACCAGCGTTGCTGGGGCGCTCGGATTTACAAAAGCCGTAACTTTGCAGAATCTTGTGTTGCGCATCCAAACCCCACAACCAGAATTGAACGATCAAAGGATTTTGCTTCATTTACCCTGCTCGCTCGAGTTCTTGTTCGACAAATTGTGTTTCGCAGCCCTCACCAGGCATGACCCAGGCTGGGAAGGTGTCCTCGAGTAAATCCCAACCGGTTTGTCCAAGACTCAATTCTTGACTGTTCAGTAAAGCACCATCGAGCGCAGTTTCAATTTTGGATTTGTCCATGTTCGCGCCAATAAAAACAATTTCCTGGCGGCGATCACCGTGTGGCTCGAGCCAGATATCGTTGATGTACTGCTCGAACTCTTCATCTTCTAACCATTCGTCTTTGCTGACGGCAGCCCACCAGAATCCCGCCTGGTCAAAGCGTGCCACCCGCGAGGCTTGCGCCCACGATCCCGCCTGATCGGGGCGGGTTGCCAGCCAGAAATGTCCTTTGGAACGAATCACGCCCGTAAAAATCTTGGTCGAGAGAAGTGCTTGAAAACGTTTTGGATGAAATGGTTTCCGAGCGCGGTAGACAAAGCTCGAGATGCCGTACTCTTCGGTTTCTGGCGTGTGCTCACCGCGTGTTTCTTTGAGCCAGCCAGCGCTTTGGGCGGCAATTTCAAAGTCAAATAATCCAGTGTTCATGATGCTCTCGAGGGGTACGTTACCAAAGCTCGAGTTGATAATTTTCGCGTCTGGATTGAGATGATGCAGAATTCCCTTCAGTCGCTCGAGTTCGCTAGAGTGGCACAAATCGGTTTTGTTTAACACCAGGACGTTGGCAAACTCGACTTGTTCAATCAGTAAATCGGTCACGGTTCGTTCGTCATCTTCGCCGAGGCTTTCACCTGTTTCTTGCAGGCTTTTGGCTTCGTCCCAGTCTTTTAACCAGTTAAAACCATCAACCACCGTGACCATCGTATCGAGCCTCGCAACATCCGTTAATGAGATTCCATTCTCATCTTCAAAGGTAAACGTCTCGGCAACGGGCAGTGGTTCGGAGATACCCGTGGATTCGATCAACAGATAATCAAAACGTCCCTCTTTGGCAAGTTTGCTAACCTCGAGTAGTAAATCTTCGCGTAAGGTACAGCAAATACAGCCGTTGCTCATCTCGATCAGTTTTTCATCAACCCTCGAGAGTCCCGCACCGCCTTCGCGCACGATCTGGGCGTCAATGTTGATTTCGCTCATGTCGTTGACGATGACAGCCACACGTTTCCCTTGGCGGTTTGCCAGAATATGGTTGAGCAGTGTGGTTTTTCCACTGCCTAAAAAACCTGAGAGGACGGTCACGGGAAGCGGTTTGAAATTGTTGGAGTTCAAAGTCATATTGAGAATATATTCTCAATAAGGATTTCTTGCAAGCCCCAAAAAGGCATCACCCCACCAACCCAAAAACCCATAACAAGTAGACTCATCAGACCTCGAGCCAAACTTTGGGTAAAAACATAAGGAGTTCAATATGTTTCAATTTAAACAACGCATTCCAGTCACCGTCGTTGGTGGCTTCCTTGGGGCGGGCAAAACCACGCTGGTCAATCACCTGATAAAAACGGGCGGCAAACGTTTTGGTGTGATCGTCAACGAATTTGGTGACATCAACGTGGACGGGGCGTTAATCGAGAATCTCGAGGCTGATGAAGACGGCGTGACCGAATTCAGCAACGGTTGTTTGTGCTGCGTCGGACGTGATGATCTTGCCGAAGCCATGATTAAGCTCGCCATGCGCAAGAATCCGCCCGAGCACTTGCTAATAGAACTTTCTGGTTTGGCTGACCCTGTGCCCGTGGCGCAAACCGTGCTCGACCCGCAACTTCGCGGTTTGTTTGATCTGGACAGCATCATTGGCGTGGCAGATGCCCGCAATCTCGAGCGAACGCTTTCAGACGTGCCAGAGGGCGCGGTACAACTCGCTTATGCCAGCAACATTGTGCTGAACAAAACCGATCTTGCCGACGATGCTCAACTCGAGACAGCACGCGGTTTGCTGCGAGGATTGAATCCATTGGCGCATCAAACCGAAACCCAGAATGCCAGCGTGGATGCACCTGCCATGCTCGAGCAGAACGCGTTTGAAGCCGATTGGAAACCACGGAATTACACCCACGAACACGCGGCTGGAGTCTCGAGTTTTACCTTACATCAGTCAGAACCGCTCGACGTGATTGCCTGGAATGTGTTCATGGAAGAATTGATTATTTCTCGTCCTGGCAGTGTTTTTCGCGCCAAAGGCTTTCTGGCTTTCAAACAAATTGCGGACGAAATTGTCTTTCAAGCCGTGCGTGAAATTGTTAAAGTCACCAAAACCGAACAACGGCACGAGGGACGCTCGAGTTTGGTGGTCATCGGGCGGGGGCTTGATGAAAACGAGTACCGTGAAGCCTTTGCTAAATTGCATATTCCGCTTCAACCCAAGTTTCGATAAAAAAACGGCGAGAGATTGTTTTCTCGCCGTTCTTGTGATTTATTTTTCTTTACTTGCCGACGCTGGTGTTATAGCGCGTGATAGCTTCATTTGATTTTGTGGCGGCAGCATTCAGCGCCTCTTCGACACTGGCTTTACCCGCAATGGCAAGTTCCATTGCCTCTTCGACATTGGCGCGGATTTGTGGCATCACGCCCGCAACCGCGCCCTGGCTCGAGTGGGTTGGTGGGCTGGACAAGATGATGTCTATCGGGGTTTTGGCGTTGGGATTGGTCTTCCAGTATTGTTTGATTTCTGGCAGTGACAGGGCATCGCGGGAAACGGGATAATAACCCGTGGCTTTGTGCCACTCGAGCTGCACCATTGGGCTGATGGAGAACTTGATAAAGTCTGCCGAGCACTGGGTTTGAGGCTCTGGGTTACCTTTGAAGGTGTACAGGGCAGCGCCACCAATGGCAGTTCCACCTTTGGTTCCAGTTGGGCGTGGCAGTGCCACCGTGCCAAATTCAAACTTGCCACCGACTTCTCGAGTTACCGCGCCGAGTGTGGCGGTGGATTCCATGAACATGGCGGCTTTACCCGAGGTGAAGACTTGACGCTGGGCTGCGCCGTCGCGTTCAACGTTGGCGTTGATGCCCTCGCGGGTCATGTCAACAATCCATTTGACCGCACGTTGACCCGCAGTGCCGTTAAATTCGACGGCAGTTGCGCGTTTGGCACGACCATTTTCGCCGTTGACCACATAACCGCCCTGGTTGTAAATCAATTGCTCGATATTGGGCATGAACGAGCACTGGAAATAATCAACAGCGGCATGTGGGAGGCTCGAGTTTTGTGCTTGAACAAGCACTGGTTAAGAAAAGCTTTCAACGTTCGTAACCCGCCTTAAAACCTTGCAAGAATCGGGTGAAAAAGTAAATCTCGAGCAAGCCAAAACAGTGTTGCTCGAGAGGGCAAAGGTTGGCACGACTCGAGGCAGTTTAAGCGGTAGCACGGTTGACGCTCGAGCTTTTTACGCAGCGAATAGCTTAACTTTCTTCAAATAACGCCTCGAGATCACGGCTGCCATGCACCACCCGAACGACAACGGGGGTGTTTTGCCAAATCCTGTAAAAAACGACGTATTTGCGAATCACAAAACTTCGCAAGCCAACTTTAAGTTCGTCTCGAGCACGTCCAAAAAGTGGGAATATCTCGAGGTTTTCGATGCCACGAATGATCTCACTCGAGATTTGTTGTGCGGCTGGTTCGCCATGAAATTCAAAGAGTTGATTGATGTCTAGCGCGGCACGTTCGGTAACAATTGGAATTATGCTGGACGTTTCAGCCGTTTTTTCAGTTCATTTAAGCCAATGGTTTTTCCGGTCTCTGATTCTACCCAACCCTCTTCGATCATGGTACGCAATTCGTCTCGTTGTTGTTCACGTTGTATTTGCGTGCGTAAAGCTTCGCGCACCACTTCGCTCAGGGTTTGATAATGACCTGATTCAACTTTTTGTTGAATCCAATGCTCGAGTTCGGGGGTCAAAGAAATGTTCATGACTAAGTTTAGCAAATTTTGTTATTTCTTGCCAGCGCCAGAATGCAAATGACGTTTTTTCGGATCATCAATAATGGTTGAATTGAGTTGCCTCCCGAAAAAAACGCGCTCCAAAACAGCGTTGCTCGAGTGGTTAAAGTTCAAAACGATTTTTGAGGTGAAGTACCAAGTGCAAAAAAAGAAACCTTGCAAAGGCAAGGTTTCCGTAGCGTGTTAACGAGAATTATTGAACGGTAATTTCGAGTACCAATTCATCTAGTATGCCCTTCCTCTGTAGGGGACACATTTCAATTTATTTCTCAAGCAGAATTTCAATGTCCACTTCAGCCACGGTCTGTTGCTTTTCAAGCACAATTCGAGCGTGATTTTCATTGATCTCGAGTTGCTGCGGGTCTGGAGCTTCTGGATCGGTCTTTTTGTAAACCTTGAGGTTGACATGTTTGGGTATGACGTTTGGAAACTCCGAAGACGATTCAGGCTGTTCTGGGTGTGCGCCGATTCCACCCCGCATTTTGACCATTTTCAAACCGAAATCTTGATATCCAGCAAGATGATTGCCTTGATGCTCGAGAACGACATACTCGTGATCAAATGAATCTCCAAAAAGATGCAGTGGTATCGTCATGCGTCCATTTGCTTCAAGTTGATCGAACCAATCCAAAGGCACTTCCCAGACTCCAACGGTGGCGGTAATCCGGTCATACGGCGCGTGATCTTTGCATCCCAGTGAACCATCACCAAGAATCACGTGAATGCGTTCAAAACCTGTGCTGCGTAAATTGGTTTTTGCACCCGCCACGACAAAAGGCTCAATGTCTACAGTCGTCACAGAGCCTGTCAAGCCAACAATCTGTGCAATCAGTGCAGCGTTGTAACCCGTCCCTGCACCAATCTCGAGTACCCGATGACCTGGTTTCAACTCGAGTGGCTCGAGCATTAAAGCCACCGCACTTGGATGCGAAATGGTAGACATGGTTGATTCGGAGACACCTGGTAAAAGATGCGCTGCAAGTGCGTATGCTTCCTCGAGCGATAACCAATGGGCAAATTTGTGACGTGGCACAAGCAACATTGCCTGTTCGACATCTGGGCTGATTGGCACATGTTGGGCTTTCATTTTGGCAATCATTTGATTGCGGAAAACTTGATCCACTGTTGGTACAGTCATAATCTCAGGCTAACATAACCTGTAAAACCACCGAGCAAGAACCAAGTTTCGTTAAAACTCGAGATAAAGTCCGCTTCTCGAGCAATTAATAAAAACTCCCTTCTCCCGCACGGCGGGAGAAGGGTTGGGGATGAGGGTGGAGAGAGTAACTGCCATTTTAAGCTGGTGCAGCTTCGCTCGAGCTTTCACTTGCAGTCTCGCTCGAGATTTCACTAACCGCTTCAACACCCTCATCATGAACATCGTCGTGATCGTCGTCATCCTCGAGTGGTGGCAGGTTTTCTTTGACTGCCATGTGCTGGCTTTTGACGGTTGGTGCCAGGATCATGTTCATGTCCATGCCCATCAGGTTCGGTGCGCTTTCGACCAGTGCACCGTCGCCTAGGGTAACTGCGACGCGTTTCAGCAATGCCTCGCCAAGTTCTGGGTGGGTGCGTTCACGACCCCTGAACATGATGGTGACTTTGACTTTGTGACCGTCTTTTAAGAAGCGTTTGACGTGGTTGAGTTTGGTATCGAAATCGCCGCCGCCAATTTT
>JANMUC010000710.1:0-2336 GCA_031391225.1 Deinococcales bacterium | reverse complement strand
GGAATTCCAATTTTGGTGAGGCTGGCTCGAATGCCACCCTCACCCGACTCGCTTAGGCTCGTCACCCTCTCCCGCTGGCGGGAGAGGGTCAAAAACCTCGACTAATCCACGATTTTCTCCCCTCTCCTGTTGTTGGGAGAGGCGGTTTCGCCCGAAGGTGCGTTTTGAAACCAAGAAGGGTTTGGGGTGACGGTAGACTCGAGTTCGCAATTTTAAAAATCCAAAGATGTCAAATGGGTTCTATAATGACGCGATTCGTTCGTTTGCTCGAGGTCAATCGAGCGGGAACGAATTGATGTGCAGTCTCGTAAAGTATTCAGAACTCGAGGATCAAACACTTTGATCAACCTCGGGCTTGTTAAGAAAAGCGTGAAATCTTCGAGCAATCTTCGATAACGCCGTGTTCAATAACAACAGGAGATAACAATGAAAACCCCAAGTAAAATTTTAATGCTGACCATCGCCCTCTCAAGCACCATGCTGGCAGGCGCAAGCGCTCAAACCCTGTCCAAGTACGCCCCGCAAGGTGCAATGCTTGCCGTGGAACTGAACGACCTTGGTGGCGTGCGCAAGAGTGCCGCCAGCTTTGTCAAAGAGTTTGAGCGTCTGAAATTAACCAGTGTACTGGCAGAGGCTTCAGGCTCGAGCAAGGCTGAACAAAAAGCCACCGAAAAACAGTTAAATGATTTCATGACACTGCTTGACCGCGAAGGTTTTGTCGCGGTTTACGCCAGCGCCAAGAGCACGGTGGGTTACTTGTTGGCGGCGCGTCCAGCCTCGAACGCCGAAAAGCAAATCAAAGCCATGCAAGCCGCCGCCGTGAAACGTGGCGTGCAAGGCTCAATGAAAATACAAGGTTTCCCAGTGTACCGCTCGAGCTTTCTGAACTTTGGATACTCGGGTGGATTGGCTTACGCCGCCAGCGACACCGCCATTCTCAATCAATTTTTAAGCAGCGTCAAAGGCGTCAGCAAGGAAAAAACCTTGGGCAGCTCGAGCAGCTTTTCTGAAGTCATGAATGAAGTTGGCGGCGGTAACGTGCGTCTGTACGCCGATTTGCGCAACTTGACCCAAATCGGGCGTGCAATCATCGACGGTATCGACCCAGAATTGCCAGGCGTCAAACTCGAGCCAATTCTTGACGCGATCACCACAATTGGACGTTTTGGTGGCGCTTGGAAAATCTCGAGCGAAGGTATTGAAAGCACACAGTATCTTGTTCCAGAAAAACGTGGTGTGGACAAGCAATTTGCGCAACTCATGACGCCAAAAGCCAATGCCAGCCTGAAAGCTGCCAGTGTGGTACCTGCCAACGCAATCGGTTTTACAGTTCAACAATTGGATGTCACGGGCTGGTACAACTGGCTTTCAACGTTGGTTGATCGCACGGGCTTAAACGAAGGCGGTTTGCAACCGTTTTTCCAACAACAATTCGGTTTGGACGTGCAAAAAGATTTCCTGTCATGGATGACCGGCGAGTACGCCACCGCCAATTTCAACCTTAAAGCCAGTAGCGCAGGCTCGAGCAACCCACTGGCAGGCTTGGGCGATGGCGTGACCTACTTGGGCGTCAGCGACGAAAGCACTGCGAAAAACTCGATTGCCAAAATGCTACCCAAATTGATTGAAACGGGCTTAAACCTTGCCAATCAGAACAAAGGCAACCTCAGCCCGACCAAAACCACCATGTCTGGCGTCGAAGTTACGCGCTACCCAATCTCGCAAGGTGTGGCACTGGTGACTGCCATCAAATCTGGCTACCTGATGATCTCCAACAGCGATGCTGCCATGCTCGCCGCCCTCTCGAGTGGCGCACGATTGAACGACAGCGCGACCTTCAAAGCCGCGATAGCTCGAGTGCCACAAAATGCACTTTCATACGGTTACGGCGACACTACTGCCAGCCTGAGCAGCACCGCTGATACAATTGGCATGTTGCTTGATCTAGGACTGAGCCAAGGCTTTGACTTGAAGCCAAGCACCGCGAAAACCCTCTCGAGCGGACTGAAGGGAATGCTGAACTTCACCGCGAATCGTGCGGGAA
This sequence comes from Deinococcales bacterium, assembly GCA_031391225.1. Taxonomy (GTDB): domain Bacteria; phylum Deinococcota; class Deinococci; order Deinococcales; family JAAFIG01; genus JANXTZ01. Next base: position 292 of record JANMUC010000710.1, on the reverse strand, counting down.
GTGCCGTGACCTGGACTGAAGGCGTGGCGAACGGGACGAAGACCAAGAGCTTTCAACCTGTTAAATGGTAAGGAAAACTCGAAAATAACTTCAAAATGGCGACTTGAAAATCTCGAGTCGCCTCATAATTTTATAGTTTTCTTCTTGACCTTAGAGCGTGTTTGAATTCGTGCAGGACGAATTTTCTAGTCTAAATCCACAAAAATTGCATCCTAGTCGCCAAATATTTTCTTCGCTACAATGCCCGTTAACCCACTTCCGATGCTTGGCTGGATTCGAGTACCCGAGAAAT
>JANMUC010000696.1:0-7216 GCA_031391225.1 Deinococcales bacterium | reverse complement strand
CGTGAAGCCTTACTGGCTCGAGACGCGGCGCAAATGCCAGCCAGTGAAAAACGACTTCGAGCGACGGTGACGCTCGAGAATGCAGGCGATGAATTGCAACTTGAGGATCAACTCGATCAAGCACTTTTAAAGCTCGAGATCAAAACCAAAAACCACGGTTCATAAGTATTAAAAGGACAACCACAAAAGTGGTCGTCCTTTTTAATTTCACTGCTTTACGGAAAGACTGTTGGGCAAAGATCAGAGCCGCTGGGTGGGCTTTCTTCAGTTTTGGCAGCGTCAATCGAGAACAAGAAGTTTTTCAAATCGGACAAAGTTTGACCTGCCAGTGGATCACCATTGTTAAAAACAGGGCTGCCCGCCAAGCGATGCGCGGTGAATTTTGCATCGCCAAACAATTCATCAAGGTTTTGGCTTGCCCATGATGCAGAAGTGGTCCTGCCACCGAAAGCCCATACAAGGACGGAATGTTATAACCCGCAAACTCGCCTTGCGCTCGAGCAAAACCTGGAGCACCTCTGCGCTCGAGGGTGTCGGTGGCGACGATATCGCCTGAGATGCCAAATGAACCTACGCGGCGCAACACGCAACTGACTTGAAGTGGAGCAACGAACGAACCTGCTGTCGCTGAGGGTTCGCCTTGGATTTGTGAGGTGTGCTTGGGAGCTGTACCAGGATCGGTAAAGGCTGTCACGGCAAGTGAGGTATTGGTAGCGGACAGTGGCGTGTAAAAGCGCCTCGAAAGTGTCCAACCCGCGCCACCGTGACACTGAGCGCAACCGCCTTGCCTGAACAAGGTCAATCCTCGATCGACCGATGCCGCGTCCGCCGTTGTACGAGCCTTTGGTGGGCGGATGGTTTTGACAAAAATATTGATTTCATCCCAGTCTTTGACGCAACTCGGGCCAGTCACCACACCGTCTTGAATCTCTTGAATCGAAGGTGCCCCGAGCTGAACCTTTAGTCCATTAAAATCGATAGCATCATTTGGATTGAGTGATAAACGGGTTTCACCGCTCAGGTTACCACCACACGTTCCGGTCGTGATGGCACCCAAACCACCAGACACGCCTCGAGTGTTGCGCTCGAAGTCATGAACTTCATCAAAAATGGCACTCCAGTTGAGAATGCGCTGCTTTTGCGCACCAGTCCCGTGACTAAAGGTGCCGTCCATACTGGTGGTCTGACGCGGTCCGGCAGGGAAACGCCACGTGATGTTGTCCGACAAGCCGTCAGGGTGGCACGAACCGCAACTGCTCCACGATTCGTTGGACCAGCGGGCGCGACCCGTAAAATAGAAACGCCTTCCTTTGTTGATATCGGTTTCCAAACCAGCCGCAGGGGCGCTAGAGGAAGTGATTTTGGCAATCGCTTTTTGTTGGTTTAGATCGACCACGGTCACCGTGCGGCTGACCCAACAATCGACGTACATTTTGGCGGTGGTGCTGACATTGTGCGCGGTCACAACACCGATTGGGTTTTGACAGCCGGTGCTGGCAGCATTTGCCAGCAAGTCAATTTGCGGCACTGGCGTTCCGCCAACGGTTGCTCCCAATGTTACAGCCGTATCGCTGTTGAACAAGGTGCGGGTAATTTCATCGGCACCGCGTGCCACAATATACGCCAAGGAATTGCCGACAAACGCCAGATCGTAGACGTCCGCCATGAAATTGCGCCCGGTTGGAACTTGGGCTTTGATCGCGTCTGCCAGACTGATCGTGCCAAGTTTGGTGCCGCTCGAGACGCTGCCAATCAAGACCAGCGGGAAGACATTCTCGTTGAACGCTGGAATTCCATCTGGTGAAGCGCCAACGGCAGTGACATAAAATTTATCACCAGCAATCGCCACGCTCGCCAGTTGATTCGGAGCGGTTGAAGTAGGCACAAACGCGCCTGGACTGACCGGTGGGAACAGCACTTCGCCCAGGTCTGCGAGGTTGGAACTCGAGAGCAGCCGAACCGCGCCTGTGCGGCTGGCATCTGTGGCTTCAATTCCAGTTGCACGACCGTAAAATTCGGTGATCACAATTTTTTCATCGTTATCGTCGGTGTCACCATCGTTGGAAACCGCCACAGCTCGAGGATTAACAATATTTTTAGTGGTGCTGAGGGTCATGGTTGCCGTGTCAATCAATGCCACGCGGCTCTCGGCGAATTCGGTCACGATCAATTTTGCGCCCGTTGGGGTTAACGCAACACCCGTTGGTTCTGAACCGACATTGACGCTGCCAGCTAGGGCAGGGCTGGTACGGATATTACTAATTTTCACGACTTTTGCATCGCCGCGAAGCGCGATAAAAGCGGTGTTGTCGTCCGGATGGATCACCACCGACACAGGTTCATCGCCTACGGGTATTTCTGCTGTTTTGGTGTCGTCACTGGTGCGAAACACCGAGATCGAATCATTTTCTGGATTGACCGCGACCACATATTTGTCATCACCAGTAATGGCGATGGCACTGGATTTGGAGGCTCTTTTTAAAACTGCGGTGGTCGGTGGAGGCGGGTTCGGAGGCGTACCATTGTCACAAGCGTTCAAACCGAACGCCAGTGCTACAAGTCCAAGTCCGATGGTTGAGCGCCACACTTTGTTCCCTAATTTTTTCATGTTGTCCTCGGTTTCTAACGAAAAGGCTTGTGACGAATCGCAATTCCAAAATCTGCCAGCCCCCTTTCACAACCGATCATGACCTTGCCTTGGTAACTCGAGTGTTAGGTTTAAAAACATAAACGTTGGCGCACAAATCCAATTCAACTTAGAAGTGTAATGTAGCGCAAGTTTAAGTCCTTGCAAAACAATTGCTGGAGAGCTTTTATTCCGATAGCACCAGGAAACCTAAATTTGCAATTCGACCTCAAATTCGACATCAAAAATTCGTAAACTCAATCCAAATTCAAAACCGGAACTTCACAATCTCGAGAGGCATTTTTCATAGATTTGAGCAAGCCTGTAGTGAATTCTCGAGCCTAGACGCGGTATCGGGTGCTGTTGACCTGGTGGCTTAATCAGCTCTAAGTAGGCTTGACGGCGTTGTCGGGTGTTGATCCAGCAAATGTTTCGTCACATCCTCTCAGAATTTTGTCTGACTCAGTGTAAAGATCAAGCGTCTCAAAAGCGTCTCAAGGTCAGAACGTGGCGTTTCGCGTGTCGCTCGAGCTTTGGATCGGTGTGATTTCCTTGCAGGGTTCCAAAAAAATTATCTGGCGCTACCTTAAGACTTGGTTTTTTCACACTGTAAACAATACCTTTGGCACTCCATTTGCTGTTCGGACCAGTCTCGAGCGAGAAGTTGGCGGTACGGTCAGTGGTGTTGTCGGTGCAAAACCCCTTTTGATAGACCAACGTGCCAATTGGTGGCGCGTTCGATCTTGCGAACGTGCTCCCAAAGTCACCACTGTCTCGAGTCGCAGATTCAAAGCTGATGCTGTTGCCAATTTGCATTATTGGGAATGCACCTTGCCGCCAGTATCAATACCCGTCTGAAACACCGTTCTGGTTTTGGAACTGCCATTTTTTAGTTCAACGGTCACGCCCCATGCGATCAACCTCGAGACGTTGACCGGTAAAACTTTGGTCACGCGCAAACGCCGTAAACCGCTATAAAAGGATTCCTCAGCGCAATGCTCGACAAAAGACCGCCGATTTGCGCCGCCTAGAACAACACTTGGAAATTTCAGCGTCAAAACACCGCCCGACAAGCTCGAGATGATACTCGCTGTGTTGATGTATGTTGCAATACAACTCCAGACCGTTGCCGTCAAGGTCTGACTAACGCTGGATCGGGAATGCCATCAAGTTTCCAAGGCTGAAGACCTAAAAGAATTTCAACTGGTACCGACGAAATTAAATGGCGACGTGGAAATTCACCCCCAGCGCTCGAAGACATTCGGATGAAGGGAAAACCTCTTATCAATGGGTGCGTCATCAAGCCTTGCAACTCGAGGCACGAGATGTCTTGGAACGACGTCAATGCGTTCAATTTGTATTTTAGACTTGGTTTACACATCAACCTGGTTAAAACCGCATAAAATACTATATGAATGTTCTCAATGCAGTCTTGCTCGCCTCGCGTTGGTTAATGATAGCGCCAGTCATCTCTTTGATTTTTGGATCGGGTTATTTTGCGTACCTGACGATCCTCGAGACCATTAAGGGCTTCACTGCCGAAACCAGCCAGAAAAGTGCCTTGTATTTGATTCAAGCCGTGGACTCGAGCTTGTTGGCGGCAGTGATGATTATTTTTGCACTTGGCTTGTACGAGTTGTTTATCTCACCAATTCACGTGCCCCAAGATCATCCTTTTCGGCGTGTGTTGGTGATTGAATCGCTCGATGACTTGAAGGGCAAACTCGCCACGGTGATTGTGATTCTATTGGTCGTCAAGTTTTTTGAACGAAGCCAGGAGTTAAAAACCACCAATTTTCTCGACCTGCTCATGTTGGCGGGAGGAGTGGCATTGCTCGGTGTTGGCTTGTGGTTAACCAAAAAGTGAGCCTGGGACAAATTTCCTCATGAATCACTCCTGCAAAGTTGCTATAATCCTCGTACAACTTGAGGGAGTAGCCACCTTTTGGCGCTCGAGGTCGTCAATACGAAAGTCATCGGCTTTCCGTCTCGAGTACAGTTTTTAAAACGAAGGTTTTAAATCTGAGGGCGAGACTCAATTCGGAGGATTGATGGATATCCCGATTTGGGTGTGGTTCGCATTTTTGTCTGGCGTTTTAGTCATGTTGGCACTCGATTTGGGCGTTTTCAACCGCAAATCCGATGTGATTTCGACCAAGCAAGCCGCCATTTGGTCTGCCATTTGGGTCACACTATCACTGGGTTTTGCGGCATTCATGTTCGTTTGGCAAGGACAACAACGCGGTTTGGAATGGATTACAGGCTACCTGATCGAGTACAGCTTGGCAGTCGATAACATTTTTGTTTTTGTGCTTGTGTTCACTGCTTTTGCCGTTCCTGTTGCCTACAGAAGGCGTGTGCTCTTTTGGGGGATTATCGGCGCACTCATCATGCGCGGCGCAATGATTGCCCTCGGCGCGGCATTGCTCGAGCAATTTCACTGGATTTTGTACGTTTTCGGCGGAATTCTTTTGATTGCGGGTTATCGCATGATGTTCGCCAAAAAAGAAGAACCTGGCGATATCGAACACAATGGTATTGTCAAACTGGCACGGCGTTTTATTAAGATTTCACCACATTATGATGGACAAAAGTTCTTTACCATCCATAACGGTGTTCGCATGGCAACGCCCTTATTTTTGGTTTTGATCGTGATCGAATTTACCGATTTGGTGTTCGCGGTGGACAGCATTCCCGCGATTTTTGCGGTCACCCGAGAGCCATTTATAGTTTTCACCAGCAACGTCATGGCGATTCTTGGATTGCGCAGTCTGTATGTGCTGCTCGAGGGTTTTGTCGATCGGTTTGTTTACCTCAAAACGGGCTTGTCAATCATTTTGGTGTTCATCGGCGCGAAACTATTGCTGCTGGATATTTTCAAGATTCCAACCGTACTTTCACTCGCGGTGGTGATTTCGGTACTCGCCATCAGCGTGATTGCCAGCATTCTAAAAACCCAAAATACACCAAAACAGCTTAAAGCCTGACAAGCCAACTTGAGCACATTTACATCTGAAAGGGCGAAAGGAGTCGTATGAAACACGACACTTAAACACCCAAATCGAACGGAGCGGTTTCGTATTTTAGGTTTTTAAAAGGAGCACCATGAAAATTTGTCCTGTAGACAACGCACAACTAATGGAAATCAACAAATCTGGCGTCATGATCGATGTTTGCCCAGAATGCAAAGGTGTTTGGTTGGACCGTGGCGAACTCGAGAAAATCGTCAACGTCACCAAAGACCTGGAGGCTGAATTCAACCGCGACCAACAGCGAATCGAACCTCGAGCCGCATCGGAACGTGATCGATACCGTGAAGAACCAAGATTTGATGACCGCGATGATCGTAATCGCAGGTCAAGGGACGACGATGATGACGATGATCGTTACAAGCGCGGCAAGAAGGGTGCGTTGGGCAGAATTTTTGATATTTTTGATTGATTTCAAACAAATCTTGGTTTGATTCTCGAGCCGAAACGGGGTATCGCTAAACTGTACGCAGCAGACAGCGAAAATCGTTGACGTTGGTTCCTGTTGGACCAATCACCACCAGATCATTCAGCGCAGCAAAAAACGAGTACGCATCGTTGTTCTCGAGCATTGCCGTTGCGTCAAGTCCCAACGTTGCCGCCCGCTCGAGGGTATCTGGGGTCAATATTGCGCCTGCCGCCTCGGTCACGCCGTCAATACCATCGGTATCACAGGCGATGGCGTACAAATTTGGTGCGCCATCCAGCTCAAGCGCCAACGCCAGCAAGAATTCGCAGTTGCGACCGCCGCGTCCAGTTCCGCGCACGGACACTGTGGTTTCGCCTCCAGACAAAACAGCTTGATTCGGCTCGAGCGTTCGGGCGTGTTTGGCATGATCTTTTGCGGCTTCTCGGGCTTCACCAGTGATGCTCTCAGAATAAATGCTCGCGTTGGTTCCAGCGTTTTCCAAATAAACTCGAGCCGCCTCGAGTGCGCTGGCGTTGGTCACAATCAAATGATTTTCAATGTTGGCGAAGGCTGGATGATCTGGTTTAAGGGTTTCAAACGTACTGTTGCGAAAATACTCGAGCGCCATTGGTGAGTCAATGTTGAATTTCTCGAGAACCCGCGTGGCGTCTTGAAATGTTGTTGGGTCAGGGACAGTTGGACCGCTGGCAATCGTTGAAAGATCGTCACCAACCACGTCAGAAACGATCAACGAAATCACTCGAGCGGGAGCAGCCTTGAGTGCCAAACGTCCACCTTTCAGTTGGGACAAATGCTTTCGAACCGTGTTCATCTCGGTGATGTCTGCACCAGAATTTAAGAGCAATTGGTTGATCCGAAGTTTTTCGTCGAACGTCACCCCGTTAGGCGCAACCATTAATGCCGAACCTCCGCCTGACAACAGCACAACCACCAGATCATCGCTCGAGAGTCCACGCACTGCCTCGAGGATTTGGCTTCCAGCCTGTTCACTGGAGTTGTCTGGCACAGGATGACTTGCCTCAAGCAATTTGATGCGTTTTGGTCGTTCGACGGCGTGACCGTAACGGGTAACGACCACACCCTCGAGTTCGGTTTCCCAGGCATCCTCGAAGGCTTTTGCCATACTGGCGG
>JANMUC010000664.1:0-4942 GCA_031391225.1 Deinococcales bacterium | reverse complement strand
TTTAGGGTCAAGAAGCGACCATGCCCGACAGGTGCGTTTTAGGGTCAAGAAGCGACCATGCCCGACAGGTGCATTTTATGGTCAAGAAGCGACCATGCCCGACAGGTGCGTTTTAGGGTCAAGAAGCGACCATGCCCGACAGGTGCGTTTTAGGGTCAAGAAGCGGCAGAACGAAGTGTTCCCGTTTATTCCGTATGAGAGGGAGTCTATTTCGCGTCGGGATGTGTTTGGTTGATTTTTAGATTGTGGTTATCGGCTCGTGCGTCAACCATTATAAAAACTGTTGTAGAAATTGGCAGATCGCAGGTCATCTTAAGGCATAAGGTTTTCCTTCAAGCTCGAGGCTCATGCTTTTTTGTTTTGGTTTGAACTCGAGCTTGAGGTTTTGAAAACGCCAGTTGAACTCGCCAGCGTCTCGCACCACAAATTTTGTTTTGCTGGTCGGCTCGAGTTTTAGAATCGCATCAAATTTCTGAAGCTCGAGTTGATTTTTAGAGTTGATCCTGACTTCAACCTTGCCCTCGCTCGAGTTGTACGTTCCGACGAATGGCTCAAGGTTTGCCGTGATGGTTTTGTCGGCTCGAGTCGAACTTGGAACGGGCAGAATTGCGCTTTCGTCCCCGCGCAAAAAATCCAGCAAGCCCAATGCAAGCTCGAGATCAAGTCCTTCCACCTCGAGATTCCATAAGACTGCAACACCCAATTTTTGTTCGGCTGCAAGCAAAAACATTGAACCCATTCGTCCAACCGTGCCGTTGTGCGCCACCAAATTTAAACCCCTGGATTGAAACACGCGCCAACCAAAACCGTATTTGATTTCGTGCGTCAGGTTGTATGTCGCAATTCCAAAATGGTAATTCACTTGTGGGGTTTGAGTCTCGAGCAACGATTCTGAACTGATGATCTTTCGTCCGTGAAATAGCCCGCCATTAAGCTGCATGACCAAATAATTCCCCACGTCTCGAGCGCTGGAAGCCGTCAAAGAACCCGCAGGAATGCCCAGACGCCCCAACTGCCTTGGAGTTGCTCTGAACGAACCTCCTGACGTGCCACGGTAGCCTTGAGCCAAACCCAATTCGGAAGCAATGTTTGGATTAAAAGTGGTGCGTTGCATCTCGAGCGGCTTGAAAAGATTTTTGGTCAAGTACGATTCAAACGTAATCCCTGAAACTTTTTGCACGATCAAACCCAGCACGGCATACCCAAAATTGGAATACTTGGTTTTTGTCCCAGGCACAAACTCGAGTTTGGAATTTTTAAAACTTTTCACCCAACGCTCGAGTGCTAAATCATCCATTGCTGTGTCATGCGGGATTGATTCATCCGAAAGTCCAGAGGTATGGGTTAAACACTGGCGCAACGTGATTTTATCCGAAAGTCTATTTTTGTCATTCGTTCTAAACCACGGCAAATAATGCCTGACGGTTTGATCCAACTCGAGTTTCCCAGCCTCAACCAATTTCATTACCGCCAGTGCCGTCATGCTTTTGGTCGTTGACCCAATCTCGAGTAGCGTGGCATCAGTCATTGGGGTTTTGGTTTTAATGTTCGCCAAGCCGTAACCGTGGCTGTAAAAGACAGAATCGTTTTGCACCATGACCACCGAAATTCCTGGAACACCCGCTAAAACGCGGCGTTCTTCGATAAAACGGTCTATGCGCTCGAGGGGCAAATTTGGGGTTGTGGCATTTGCCGAAAGGCTCGAGGTGAGCGTGATGATTGCGGCGAAGAGAACACGGCGTTTCATTGCTGTTCAATCTACTCGAGTTTTCAAAAGACTTGACAAAACGACTACCTAGGATCACTATATAGTTAACCTAGGTACTAAGGAGCACCATGAATCAAAACCTTGATCCCAACCTCTTAAAAGGCAACCTCGACCTCATCCTCCTCACCATCCTGGAAGAAGGCGAGATGTACGGACTCGAGATTATTCAAGAAGCCCAAATCCGCACGAATGGCTATTTTGACTTCAAAGAGGGCAGCCTTTACCCCGCCCTGCACCGCCTAACGCAAGCGGGCTTACTGACCAGCGAATTCCGCGAAAGTGATCTTGGTGGACCGAGGCGCAAATACTACACACTGACCGAAAAAGGACAGCATAGCTTGAGTAAAAAACGAAACGATTGGAAGCAATTCTCGAGCGCCATAGACCAATTGAAAGGCGCAAAATGACACCGCTCGAGCAATACTTAAACAATGCCACACGCGGCATCTGGGGAAAACGAAAACTCGAGATTCAAGAAGAACTCGAAAGAGACATCCTTGAGCGAACCAAGAAGTTTGAACTGATGGGATTTTCTCGAGATCAAGGGATTTTGAAATCACTCGAGGAATTGGGCAATCCACGAAAATTGGCACTCGATTTTTGGGAGGTTCAGATGGCAATGCAGAAAAACTTAATGCTGGGATCGGTGATGGTGGTGATGTCGTTTTCTGTTGTGACATGGCAAGCGACTATTCAACGCGATTATAGATTTTCTTGCATAAATTCCGATCAATCGTATTCGATTGAAGGAAATAAAACCGCAACGTGGTTAAACGTGCTTTTTGTAGCTCGAGAACTCGAGAAAGTAGATTTTATTGATTTCACGATGGAAAAAATCAAAACAACAACTACCGAATCAAAGAATTATTTTTTCATGCTTACCGAAGCTGACTCTGGTCAATTCAGAACTACGATTCAGACGTATATTAACTTAAAGAACCCGATACTCATGGTTCAAAACCCATCAGCAGTAGGATCAATCAAAATGCAGTGCAAATGGTAATTTGTTTGGATTTCTGAGCAGTGATGCCTTCAATGAATTAGCTCAAAATTCCAAACGTGACCAAACTCAATCTCAAACAGATTGCTCGAGCTTCAACCGCATCAACCACCGTCCTGGCAATTTCTCAAATCCCAACTTTTTGTTGACCTCAAGCATCGGTGCGTTGATGCTCAGGTTGTTGGTGCGCATTTCCTGATAACCCAAAGCTTTGGCGGTTTTGATTGCCTTGAGTTTTAACGCCAGTGCAATACCGCGACCTCGGTGGCTTGGATTGACGGCGGTGATGAAATTATAGGTTTGTCCACGGTCTAAAGTCAGCACACTGACGCCGACCCAAACACCCGCATCAACTGCCAGAAAGATTCGACTTGCATTGGTGTCTGAATCGTCACGCACGTAATGAGCCACCTGCTCGAGCGACCAACGCGGGTTGCCTTGAAGGTCTGGGGTTCGCGTTAAAGAATCTGCTACAAACTCGAGTACCTTGTCCCAATCGGATTCGGTTTCAACAATCTCGGTAAACGAACGCAACTCAATCCCAGAAGCTTGAACGCGCTCGAGTTGCCCTGCAAAACGGTTTTCATCAAAAGCTTCAAGGTTTAAAACGCTGGTAAAACGGTTTGCGTAATATTCAAAACCTCGAACTTCCGCCCACGCTCGAGAAACTGGGTCATCATCTCGAATATAGGTTTCCAAACCTTGCAAAGAATGTCGTGCAAGTCGCTGCTCGAGGTGCTGCCAGAGGATTTGCCCGTACCCCTTCTGACGTTGATCTGGATGCACCATAATGCCCGTCCCAGCCCAATTCGGCGGTACAAAACCATGTGGAATGACTTGGGCGTAACCGCAGATTGCACCATCCGTTTCAAGCACAAATCGCTCGAGCGGCGATTCTGCAACGGCGCGTTGTGCTTCACGTTCCAAAAATTGGGCTAGCGTCAATGGTGGGATTTGCCACGCGTTGGAAATCTCGAGCAGCGCTGGGGCGTCTTCGGGATGCTGGTAATCTCGAATGGTGTGATTCATGCCCGTATTTTACGGGCAAGCTGCAAAATCTCGAGTCACAAAAAATACTTGGATTGTGACATTTTTAGACAATACCAGCGTAAATATCCTCGAGTTTTAAGGTCGCACCAACGCACGGAACATCAAACTCGCCTGTGTTCTCGAGCAATGAAAAACGCCAACTATCTTTTTCTCGAGCGTAAACCATGACAAGCGCCCGATCTTGCCGCAGCAACACGTAACGTTGCACACTTGGGATTTTCAGGTATTCCTCGAGTTTATCGCCTTGGTCAACGTCTTCGGTACTGTCTGATAAGACTTCAAAAATGGCGCAAGGGGCTTGGATTAGGTATTCGTCGGCATCTTCTTCGCAAGTTACAACCACGTCAGGGTAACGGTATTTGCCATTTGGGATTTGCATTTTGACAACCGTAAAAAACAGATCGCAACCTTTGGTCGCGATAGGTTCATCCAGCAATCGAATCAATCTCCTGACCACTCGATTGTTCTTCTTTTTATCACCCGCCATGGCGTGAACGACGCCATCAACGAATTCATGACGAACTTCTGAAGTTTTTTCAAACTCGAGATACTCCTCAGCCGTCATTCGCTTCTCTGAGATCATGCAATCAGTCTAGCGCATTCGGTTTTTGAATTCCAGAAACTGAATTCCAGAAACCTCAAGCAACAAAAACACCCCATTTTGGGGTGTTTTCTTTTGGAGCGGCTATTCGGATTCGAACCGAAACGAAGACCTTGGAAGGGTCACATGCTACCGTTACATCATAGCCGCAGCACAACTATTGTACTACAAACTCGGGTTTTTGGGAGACTCGAGAAGAAAGTGGTCGGGGCAGCAAGATTCGAACTTGCGACCCCCTGGTCCCAAACCAGGTGCGCTAGCCAGGCTGCGCTATGCCCCGAACCGTCGGACGCTGTGCGTCTCGAGGGGAGAGTATAACGGCAATTGCTTATCTTGACAAGCCCTGTTTGGGGCGATACACTTCTTCACGCTGCGAGAGCAGTGTCGTAGGGGCTGTTAGCTCAACTGGCAGAGCAGCTGACTCTTAATCAGCGGGTTGTTGGTTCGAGTCCAACACGGCCCACCATAAAACGAGAAGCACGAGGATTCAACAATGAGTCTCGTGCTTTTTTACTGGATTAGC
>JANMUC010000555.1:0-3237 GCA_031391225.1 Deinococcales bacterium | reverse complement strand
TGGTTTTTCGGTTGTTGATGACTTCAAAAAAATCCATACACGTCCTTTGGAATTTCAGAATGTCTCGAGCCTAACCTGTCATAGCAGTGCAAGTCCGTAACCCACCAGACCGAGTAGTGCCAAGATCATATGTGGTCTGGTGCCTCCCTTGTAACGCGGCAAGACCGCCAGTGCGCCTATCGTCAGGGTTAGCATCCACCATTTGGACCGTGTAATCATTAAACCAACGATTGCCAGAATGGCACCCACAAAGACCACAAAATACAGGGCGTGATGCACCCAACGCATTTTATGCAGGTTAACAAAGCGCAAATGAACTGCCACGCCGAGCGCCAGGTTTGCCAGGTACAAACCCAAACCCGTTAGTGGCAGCAGTGTCTCGAGCATCATGGTCTTAGTTTATCAGCATGGATCACCTACTAGAAGTTTGAGATATTCTTGAGTGAACAAAAAGAAATTCGGGTATTTGATGCCTTATTTGACATTCCATAAATTATTCAATAGATTACTTGAATATGAATCAACTCGACAAGCGCCAGTTTAAAAACCAGCTTTACAGCCACTTTGCCCGTCTCGGCAAAGCCCTTGCAAACAACCACCGCCTCGAACTGCTCGAGTTACTCGCCCAAGGAGAACGCAGTGTCGAACATCTGGCTCGAGAAACCGACCTTTCGATTGCCAACGCCAGCCAACACCTTCAAGTGCTCAGTGCGGCTGGGCTGCTCGAGTCAAGGCGCGAGAAAGTCTTTATCTATTACCGATTGACAGAAGGTACATTTCCACTGTGGCAATCCTTACGCAACCTTGCCCAAACCCGTCTTGCAGAAGTCGAACGCCTTGTTAGCACCAGCCTCAAACGAGGTGACAATCCAATCCAACTCGAGGAATTGTATGGGCTTCTTGAGCATAACAATACGGTGTTGCTTGACGTGCGCCCAATACTAGAATTCAATGCGGGACACATTCCCAAGGCGCTTCCAGCTCCCATGTCCGAACTCGAGTCACTGATCTACACGTTACCCAAGCAACTCGAGATTATTGCGTACTGCCGTGGACCGTACTGTGTTTTTGCCGATGAAGCCGTTGCCATGTTACGTGCCAATGGTTTTAGCGCCCGTCGCCTCGAACTTGGGCTTCCCGATTGGCAAGCCGCAGGTTATCCCGTTCAACAAGGAGCAAACGCATGATTTTACGTCAGTATTTGCACACCAACCCTGCCGTTGGTGCATCATATTTACTGGGCTGCGGCGGTAAAGCCAGCGCCGCAATCGTTGACCCAATGGGCGCAATCGAACCTTACCTGGCGGATGCTGCCCAACTTGGTGTGAAGATCTTGTACGTGCTCGACACGCACGTTCATGCCGACCACCACTCGAGCGCTCGAGAACTTGTGGCGGTAACTGGAGCACGGTACGTGCTGCACGAGAGTGTTCAAGCCAATTTTGAATTCCAAATGGCTAAGGACGAAGATCAACTCGAGTTGGGAAATGTTGTCCTGAAACTTTGGCACACCCCAGGTCACACCCCCGAACACCTTTGTATTCTCGTCACAGACCGCACCCGAGCCAGTGAACCTTGGATGATTCTGACTGGACATACTTTAATGGTCGGTGATCTTGGGCGCACCGAACTTGCCAGTCGTGCCGAAGATGGCGCTCGAGATTTGTTTCGCAGTGTGATGCGGCTAAAGACCCTGCCCGATTACCTCGAAGTGCTGCCAGGTGCTTTTAGTGGCTCAGTTTGTGGACGCGGGTTGTCTGGAAAACCCTCGAGTACCATTGGTTTTGAACGCCAATTTAACCGTGCTTTTGCTTTAAGTGACGAAACTGAGTTTGTGGCAATGATGCTTCAAAATATTCCCGCCCCACCCGAAGGTTTCGAGCGTATTCGTGCTGAAAACCTTGGGCGCTGAATATGAGTACAACTTCTGATGTTCGCTTTGGGCTTCGTGCAAATGTCACACAATTCGCACTGCTAATGCTCGTCAACGCAATGGTTGGCGGTATGGTTGGACTCGAGCGTACCGTGTTGCCCTTGATCGCCACCCAGGAATTCGGGTTGACCTCGAGCGTTGTCGCTGGAAGTTTTATTATCAGTTTTGGTTTAACCAAAGCGTTTGTAAACCTGGTCAGCGGTGTGTTGGCGGATCGTTATGGTCGGAAGTCATTGCTTGTGCTGGGCTGGGTGTTTGGCTTACCTGTGCCGTTTTTGCTGATGTTCGCACCAAGTTGGAATTGGATTGTTTTTGCAAACGTTTTGCTTGGCATTAACCAAGGGTTCGCATGGTCGGCAGCGGTCATCATGAAGATTGATCTGGTCGGCTCGAGACAACGCGGTTTTGCGGTCGGACTGAACGAATTCGCAGGGTATTTTGCGGTTGGTGCGACTGCATGGCTGACAGGTTACCTTGCCAGTGTCTACGGTTTGCGTCCAACACCGTTTATTCCTGGAGTGATCTACGCCATTCTTGGTTTTGTACTTTCGGTCTTTCTGGTACGAGACACCCATGCCCATATGCAGCTCGAGCGAAAGAATCACATTGCTTCAGGCGGTACGAATGCAGTACCCCCAAAATTCCAAGAAATTTTTGTCCGTACATCATGGCGTGACCCTCGCCTGTTTGCTGCATGTCAGGCTGGATTGGTCAACAACCTTAATGATGGCATGTCATGGGGCATCTTCCCGTTGTATTTCGCTTCAAAGGGCTTACCACTAGCAGGAATTGGCTTATTAAAGTTTATTTACCCACTGGTCTGGAGCGTCTTACAGGTGGCGACAGGACCACTCTCAGACCGTATAGATCGTTCAAAATTGATTGCTTGGGGCATGGCAGTACAAGCCGCAGGTTTGGTATTGATTGTTGTGGTTGGTCAACTCGAGGGTTGGTTGCTGGCAACCGTGTTGCTCGGTGCAGGCACAGCTATGGTCTATCCAACCTTGTTGGCATTGGTGGGTGATGCCAGCGAACCCGCCTGGCGAGCGCGAGCTTTAGGCGTGTACCGTTTCTGGCGTGATATTGGTTATGCAGTGGGCGCATTGCTGGCAGGTGTGATTGCCGACTGGCTTGGTTTTGAATGGGCAATTGGGGTTGTCGCCGTACTGACTTTGGCATCGGGTGCAATTGTCATGCTGAAACGAAATACGCCTCGAGCCTATTAAAATTCTGCGATGCGGTACGCAAACTCGCCGTCGTCTTGGAACATCATGTCTAAATACTGGCGTTTCTCGAGCGCGTCT
>JANMUC010000539.1:0-1438 GCA_031391225.1 Deinococcales bacterium | reverse complement strand
GCAGGTCTTGAACGAATGGTGGGTGTGGCGCGTCTAGTTCGTCCGGTTCGTAAGGGTAAGCGATGCGGAACATGCGGGTAGTTTAGAATGTCCAGTTGTGATTGTCAACGTTATTGCGTCACCCTCGAGTCTTGGTGTTCCCCACACAAAACTCGAGGTTCACTTTTGCCGCTGGTGTTCAGTTTTCTTCCACTTGAGAATTACTTTGGCAGCACGATTCCATTCGTTGCACTCGAGAGTTGCAATGTGAAGTTCAACAAGCCAACCTCACCCGCTTTTGGATTCCAAGGCTCGAGCTTGCTTCGCAACTCCCCAGTTTCACCAACAATCCCATCGTTGTCATCGTCACTGGCCGCCATCAATTGCACGTCCTGTCCAGGCTCGAGACTGCTCAAGTTGTACTCGAGGGTGTCTGAGACTGGAGTCCACGCCAAGACTGTATTGGTGGTATCCACTGCCAGCACGTACAAACGTGGTTGAACCCCAGTGATGGCTTTGGCGTTCGCCAGTCCGTACCCGTACTGCGAATCGAGCCCCAAAACCCCCAGGTCATTCGCGCTGCCCGCCAGCAGTCCGCGCACCAGATCGGCTCGAGTTCCGTTCGCCAATGCCAGGGCTGCCAGTCCTGCGACTTGAGGCGCTGCCATGCTCGTCCCATTGCGCAGCATGTACGAGCGGTTCAGTCCAGTGCTCAGAATGCCGTCCGGTGTGCCGTTGCGGTCTTGGTCGTTGCTCATGTCGCCACCAAAGGCGGTCAACCACAAACCCAACCCTTTGCTGGCATACGCGGGTTGATACGCGGTGGTTGGTCCCGCCAGCGCCGTCACCGAAACCACCCCAGACAGGGCGGCAGGGTACTTGATGCTGCCACCATCATTGCCCGTCGCGGCGACCACGATCACCCCATGCTCGAGCGCCTGGTTGACCGCATCGACCAGCAACGCATCGTAGCTTGGTGTGCCCAGCGAAAGGTTGATGACCTTGGCAGGGTTTGGGTTGGCTGGGGTGGTGATTAATCCCGCCGCCCAGAGGATGCCTTGCGCCACGTTGAAGGCACTGCCATTCTGTTGACCGCTCAACGCACGAACGGGCAAGAGTTTGACCTCAGGGGCAACCCCGCTGACCGTGCCGTTGGCGGCAACAATCCCTGCTACGTGCGTCCCATGACCGTCCTGGTCTTGAGCGATGGTGTCATTGTCCACAAAGTCATAGCCTGGCAACAGGTTGGCTTTCAGGTCTGGATGCTCGAGGTCAACCCCAGTGTCCACCACCGCCACGGTCACACCCTGCCCTTTGGTGTGTACCCAAGCGTTGCTCATGCCCAGCAAGCCCAAGTACCATTGGTCGGGAAATGAATTGGCACGGGATTGTCTGATGCTCGCACGGTTCACTGCCAGTCCTTGGTTGCCATCGGTGCTGATCTGGGCCACGGCGTGCT
>JANMUC010000131.1:0-5241 GCA_031391225.1 Deinococcales bacterium | reverse complement strand
AGTTTGGCATAGCCCATGATTGGCTAGGGCGTAACTGCGCCTGGTTTGATTTGGTGTGTCAAGCGCTTGTCTAAAGTGGTTTTTGGCTTGACTGACGTACCCTCTGGCGCTGAGCATCATGCCAAACAGAAAGACGATGTTTGGGATTAGTTGCTGAGTATTGGGGCTGTTCAAAGCAGTATCCATTGCCAATTGAAATGACGATTGAGCTTGATTTAATCTGCCAAGTTGGTAATGAACGATGCCCCATTCTCGAGCGAGTAGCACCAAGTCAAAATCTGAAAATTTGGTTTTATCAAGTGTGGTGAGTATTTTTTCACTCATGTCTATTTGGTTGGACATGCGGTAAATAATTGAAAGTTCAATGTTGGCTTCTAAGTAATCTGCGTTGATTGCACAGAGTAAAAGTTGTTTAGCATCGTTTGTTTTTTGTAAGTACAACAGGCATGAAGCAGCAAAGCGTTGATCTTGGGGCGTTGGTTGCTCGATTGATTGGTAAAGTTCCCAACCCAAAGCATAATTCCCAAGAATGTTGTGCTCGAGAATTGGATTTGTCGCTGTGTTCATGGTGCTCCTATATATAAACACTCTACTGCCTGAATAAATCCTGGGGTGGTCAAGAATATCGTTGTCACACCTTCAAAGGAGGCTTGTATGCAAAAGAAACGAAATTTGGTCTTGGTGCTCATTGCAGTAATAACCCTCGTTGCCAGTTTTGCTTTTGCTGATCCAGGAACAGGTCTTGGTCCTGGTGGTCGTGGAACTGGACCTGGTATTTGTAAACACTGTAAATAAGGACAAGCTAACCCTACGACTATTCCAGTTTTCTGACAGTGGTTTTGCGAAAAGTGCTTTTGAACAACTAAAAACTAAAGTATTTAGCCCAAATTGGACTCCTATACAAAACCACAGATTTCCCGATATGCAAAGCCTAAAAAACCTTTATAAACCCTGGTTTGCAATCGATTACACTAAGCGCAATCAAAACAGGAGTTGATGGTTTTAAAATGAATTGCTCAAAAATGATTATCGTAGCGCGTACTTGTTAAATAACCTTCTTCTTGGCTGACTGCTTATCTGTATGTTGAACTGCGCTTCCCCTTAAGGCTAGAAAATCACGAGTCAACTGAACTATCTTCCAAACTGATTCCTAGACTTAAAGCACAACCCCTACAGAATAAGAGATCACTTTCAGCCGTATTTCCCTCTCTTCCAGTACCCACGCGTCCCCCGTAAGGGTACTGGGAAAACCAAAAAAATAGTTGGATGCGATGAAGCTCGCCTTTTATTCGGGCACCTTAGGACGAGTGGAGCAAGTGGTGCGACCGACCAGAAGAAAAGCATGGAAATTTTAAAACCATGCCGTGTTCTTATTGAACACCTCAATGTCCAGTCGAGCCAATGGTGTCCAGAAACGGTGGTCTATGGATATTTCTGGTGCAATGCTCAACACATCAAAAGAAACAAGCTGGATTCAGGAAGGTTGGATCAATATTGTAGACCTCGAGCATCAAGAAGTCCGAGGTTATTTTTACTTGCCTGCAAACCGCGATGTGGGCGTCAACGGTACGACTGAACTGATTGTCGAAGGTGTTCGCCTTTACGTCACCCTGGTGATGTCATCGATTACCTTTCATCCTCAGCTTCTGAAGTACCGCTTTATTGCGACTGGTCCTGTTGGGACGCTGAAGGACAAGATTGTTCCCGACCCAAACATGACCATGACCCAAGCGTACTTTCTCGAGACAGATTTTAGTTCGCATTTGGGTCGCACCGGTTTTTGGAACGAAAAACAACGCCAAAAACAAAATCTGGTGCAGTCATTGGTCAATCCAATCGAAAATTTTATCAACACTCGAGCAGCCATGTTCGAGCGTTTGTTGCATACCGAATTTGCCAAACCAAAATTGCGCCATTGAATGCAGTGGGTTGTGCCATGAAGTTCAACGGCTGTTTTATTGGTGTAAATAATTACGATAATGAGGTCAATTATGAATATTTCTGGCGCAATGCTGATCACTCAAAAAGAAACCATCTGGCTTCAAGAAGGCGCATTAAGCAAAATTGATATTGAAAGACATGAAGTAAGTGGCTATTTTTATTATTTGGCAAGTCAAAAACTCGAAATTAATAACGCGAGTGAACTTTATGTCAATGGCGTTCGCTTGCATATAAAACTTGTTATGAAATCAATTGGTTTTCACCCACAAATCTTAAAATATAGGTTTATTGCAATTGGTTCTGTAAACGATTTAAAAAAAGAGAATATATCGGAGATAAAATCTTCAAAAAATCATGAAATATTAAAAACAAACGAATCAATAATTGTTTACAATTAATTTATAAAGACAAATATGCAAACCAAGTTAACTTAATGAGGAAAAATGAAAAATCAAAATCAAGAAAAAAATAACTCTAAAATTTATTATCATCAAAACAGCCCTAAAGAAGCTATTCAAAATCCAGATTTAGTAATACCTATCTTTGTTATTCTATTGTTAACGATTGCAATTGGTATTTTGGTATTTTCAATGCCAAAAAATCAATTTAAAAACACAAATGCGTCTTTGAATCAAACCAAGCTCGAGAATTGCAATCAAAAATTTTGCAAAACGCAATCGATGCAAAACATAAAAATCGTTTTGGTGAAGCGAAAAAATATTCACAATCAGAATTTAAAGCTCGATCAAACACCAATCAATACCACCCTACGTGCACAAAACCGTTCAGGGTTTTGTGCACGCTTAACAATGGCAGATCCATATCCTGGGAGGAACGTATGAAAGTGCAGCATCACAACTTGAGGTTGATCTCGAGTGACACGACTCCCACCCGTCGAGTATTGGCTCGAGGGGTAAAAGTGCTAAGAAGTAGCCTGAAAGTCCTGGTGGGTAGCCTCGCCATTCTCTGCGCAGCGCCAGTTTTGGCTGACGGCATTTTCATGACCAATATGCAAACGAGGCTAACCCCAAGCTCGGTGGGTGTACTGACGGATTCCGCACGCATCCCGGGCGCACAAGCCGGTGACATTGTCGAATTCGTCCTCAAGTCCACCGTTGGTGCTGCCAGTGCGACCGGTGGACCTGGCGTGTACTTCACCAGTTACCTTCCGACTGGTGCTGAAGTCTTGGGCGCTTGGTTCGTGACCGACGCGACCGGAAGCACGATCTCTAACCCCGGGCAGGGTGGTCGCGCCCACAACGGTTGGGGCGCACGCGGCAGCAAGACACCCTTTGGTAATCCATTCTCGAGCACCCTGAATGGTCGTCAGAACGATGTTTACGGCGATACTGGAATTTTTTATTCGACTGATCCCCGAACCCAACTGTTCAGTGCCGATGGCAGCAATATTGCCAAAGGACCGACTGGAAACCCGCTGGCAACCAGTGCTGCTTCCAACGGATACAACGTCACCGACACGTTTTTTAAGGCAATAGATGCCTTCAACCTTTGGGATGCGAATCAAGTCAATGCCTTCGGTGCTGGTGGGGCGCTCAACTCGGTTCCCGTCAATACTGCACCCACCTCTTCGGCTACGGTCATCAACAGCGTTGGGCAGGGTGTACCACCGCTCGGTGCGGGTTCGATGCTGGCAGGCGCTGACACTGGATACACCAAAGACAACACGGGCAATGTTGGTCCTTGGCAGCGTATTCAGTACCCAGGATCGCAGAAGGCAGATACCTCGGACGGCGCGGCTACCGCAGTGGGCACGGCAGATTCGCCAACCGTGCTTGATGCCTCGGCGCTCGGCTCGAGCCTGAGTGATGCTGCACCGCTGCCCGCAACAACCAATGCCGTGCGTTGGTCGTATGGCTACGGCGCGGTTGGCACTGTTTTTTACGTCAAGATTCGGATGCGCCTGAACTCGAGCGTACTGACAGCCAGTGATGGTGTGATCCTGAACTTCGAGTCCAACGGCAGCGACAATCACGGTTCGGGTTCTAAGGACAATCCCTGGCGCTACTTCGGACCAACCGTCTCGCAGGCAGGCAATCTTCATGTGCAAAACGAAATTTACAAGGTCAACGGTGCGCCGTACCTGGGCGGCAACATTCCGGCAGGCGCAACCGTTACGTACCGCGTGCGTTATGCCAGCCTCTCCAGCGTTCCCGTGGGCAACGTCTCGATGACCATTACGCTACCGACACCGCTTGCCACCACGGGCTGCACCGTCTCGAGTCCGAGCCTGAGCAATGCTTCAAACGGGGTCAGCATCTCGAGCGTTTCGGCTGGCACGACCACCTGCCCGGCGGCGGGAGCAAGTGTGGTGTTTAGCACCCTGCCCAGCGTTAGCGCTGCCAAGTTGAGCGGTCTGCGCGGCAACGAATTTACCTACGACCTCAAACTCTCGGCGACTGCCACGAGCGGCTCGAGCGTCACAAACACCAGTGTCTTTGCCGCCACCGACCCCGTAACAAACGGCGCACTCAGCACGAGTGCCATCGCCAGCGGGACGATTGGTGTTGTCGTTGTACCCCAAGCTGACCTGGCAATACAGCTTAGTGGTCCGATTCAGGCAGTATTGAACGACACAGTTACCTACTCGTTGGTCGTGGCAAACCTGGGAAGCTCGAGCGTCAACGGCGCGACCATCAGTAACCCCGTGCCTGTCAACCTTGCGGGTGTGACCTGGATTTGCACTGGTTATGGGGGCGCGGAATGCGGTGCGGGAACGGCAAACTCGAGCGGTTCTGGCAACAACATCAACATCATCACGGGTGTATTGCCGATCAACGCCAGCGGCTTTCCACCAACCAGCGGCGCATACCTGAGCATTGACGTGACCGGAACGGCTGCAACTGCGGGCACTATTAACAACACCGCCAGCGTCAGTGCGCCAAGTGGTTACCTTGATCCCCTGCCCAACAATGGCTCGAGCCTTGGCACAGTTCTGTACCCGAGCGTGCCAGCGCCCGTCAGCCAAACGCAACTGACCACGATGTGCGGCATTGTCTGGTCTGGAATTGCGCCCACAGCGGGCACTCGAAGCGCCTTGATTTCCCCACTGGCTGGACCTGATACTACGGTTAACACCAGCGGCGATCAGGTTTCGGGCTTTCCAAGTTACACCAGCACCAATTCTGGAATCAGCCTGAGCCGTAGTCGCAACGCTGGACTGACCCCTTTCGCCTCGAGCAACATCAGCTTTGCCGACCCATCGAATGCGTTTATCCTGGCAGTGACGCAAGTTGGTACGGGCGAAAACCAGCAGGTCTATGCCTTGGATGCGCTCGGAAA
>JANMUC010000460.1:0-1213 GCA_031391225.1 Deinococcales bacterium | reverse complement strand
GTCACGATTTTCGCCCCTCTCCTGATGTTGCGACCATGCCCGCTAGGTGCGTTTTATGGTCAAGACGGGAGAGGGGTTGGGGGTGAGGGTAGACTCGAGTTCGCATTTTTATAAATCCAAAGATGTCAAATAGGTTCTATAAACTCGAGCAGCACAATAAAAAAACGCCCGAATCCGCGAGACTCGAGCGTGTCCAACTTCAACCCCCAGCCTTTTAAGCCGCCTCTTTGACCGCCAAATCCACCGTCAAAATCCTCACCAGACGCTCGCGCAACGCGGTATACTCTAGGGTTTTGGTCATTTCGGTGCGGTTGCGTGGACGTTCAAACGGCACGTCAATCACATCAAAAATTCTGGCTTTTGGACCGTTGGTCATGATGACAATTCGGTCAGAGAGATACATCGCCTCGTCAATATCGTGGGTGACCATCACCACAGTTTCGGCTTTGGATTCGCCGTACAACATTTTGTTCAACTGCTCCTGCAAACCGCCACGCGTCAAAGCATCGAGTGCCCCAAACGGTTCGTCAAGCAGCATCACCCTGGGATTGATGGCAAACGCCCTGGCAATCGCCACGCGTTGTTTCATGCCACCCGAAATCTCATGGGGGCGTTTGTGACGGTGCTGCCACAAGCCAACCGCGCGTAAATACTCCTCGCTGCGTCCAACTTGCATTAAATTGTCCATCTCGGGACAAGATGCCTCCACTGCCTCGAGCACGTTGTCTTCAACCGTCAACCACGGCAACAACGAATAATTTTGAAACACCACCGCACGGTCGGGACCAGGACCTTTGATCTCCTGCCCCTCGAGCTTCACAAAACCTGTGCTGGGTTTCTCGAGACCAGCGATCATGGAAAGCAGCGTGCTTTTACCGCAACCCGAATGTCCAATCAAACTGACAAATTCACCCGCACCAATCTCGAGATCAACCGCCTCGAGCGCGGTATAGCCACCGTTTTTGCCTGGGAAATGCTTGGAAAGATTCTTGATTTCAATGCCAGTGTTTGCCGTCTCGAGTTTTAAAGTCATGAAATCCTCCAAGGTAAAATTTCATTTACATACTCGTGGTGCGCAGGGCGCACCCTGCTAAAACCTAAACACAAAAATGACGTGCGAAATAATAGAATTCCCGTAGGGGCGAGGCATGCCTCGCCCCTACATAACACCAATTTTTGAAGATAGCGCCGCACTTTATCCGCCGTAAGAAAC
>JANMUC010000323.1:0-7233 GCA_031391225.1 Deinococcales bacterium | reverse complement strand
CATAGACACCGCCGCCGAAATTCGCGTCAATTTGAACCTTCGCATTAAGGAATTGATGCTTGAGGGACACCCACGCGACGAAGCCGAATTCTTAGCGATTCAAGGTATGGGCGATGCGTTCAGTACAAATCGTGCCTTGCTTGGACATGCGTTCACACATCGCATCGGTTGGGCATTGGTAACAGTGACGGTGCTTGCTGGCGCTAGTTGGTGGGGTTGGCAACACCGTTGGGATTATTTTTGGGTTAATACAACCATTCAAAAAGTGGATTTGAATACTCGAGACATTGGTCAGACAATCCAAATGGATGAAAGTTATATTTCAAGAGGAAAGTACGAAAAATATGAACTGAATTTACCAAAATTTACAAAATGTATCGAAGTCTTATATGTACAAGAAAACAAGTCAAAATGGTTTGTAGGCGTGTCAACAGACCCTCGAGCAAAGACAACCTATGATTCAGTTAGAATTCCAGAAAACATAAACCTTTTGATTTCCAATGGAATTTTAAAAACTTCAACTGCCACAATTGAACAACATAATCTCAGTGCTCAATTTGAAGAGACAAGTCAAAATATTACTGACTTTAGAAGAGAACTATTTCGGTTTAGTTATTGGGCTGCCACTGGAAAAAATTGGGCAAATGTTTCTGGGAAAGATCGTACCCAAATTGGTGGGAATTCTTATCTTACTGGCACTAATATTCTGACAGAAAAGCTAACACTCGAGAAATGGACTCTAGTAAGTATAAGTAGAATTATGAGATATGGTGACAGTTCGGGCGAATCACGCCATAAGGTTGCCATTTTAATCCGCCCAACTGCAAAATCTAAATCAGAACTCCGTCCAATTCAAGCCAAATTTAGTGAGCATTTTATTGTGGATTCAAATGGGAATGAACTCGGTTTTGGGTATTGAAGTTCAAAGAACCAAACTTTATCTAATCCCAACCTTAACTTGAACTTCGAGGTTTAAAAAGTCGCTCGAGCGTTCCTGACGGCATCAGGCTAACAATAAAAATCAAACCGATCATGCTGAAAAATAATCCTGCATTGCCAACGTTTAAAAAACAAAGTGGCACAAGCGCACTGAGGGCTATGGGCAGGGCAAACTCGAGTCCGAGGAAAAGCACTGTCAAGACGTCAAGACAATCAAGACGATGACCAAAATGGAGGTCAGAAATGCAATCAAGCTCAAGCAGGAATCGTTTAGCTAATGCAATGTGCTTTGCACTATAAAATTTGCCTCCGCAATCTGAGAATACGGGGTTTGTAAGTTTTGATGAGACGGGTTTCTCGAGTTGATGACAGTGAATTTAATCAACCAATTCGACAATATCTTCAAGTTCGATACCGCCGTCAAACTCAAAAGCAATCAGTGGCATGTTGATGTAAAAAATTGCACCATGACCACGTTCAGATTCTGCCCAGATTTTACCGCCGTGTTGTTCAATGGCAAGTTTGCAGAATGCCAAACCCATGCCCGAATCAAAACGGGTGGTGTTGGTCAATCTCGAGCGTTCAAAGTCAGCAAAGATTTTTTCGATGTCCTCGGCTGGAATTCCCTCGCCGTCGTCGCGCACGGTAATCTCTAAGAGCGCGTCTTTAGACCTGGCTTCGACTTGAATCCGTCCTGCATCGCGGGTGTGTTTGACGGCGTTCGAGATCAGATTGGCAAAAACGCGGCGCAAGACTTCGGGGTCGGCGCTAAAGTCAGGCAAAGTTTTGGGCACGATAAAACGCAAGTTACGGGTTTGACCCTGCATTCCAACATCACCGAGCGCCAGTTTGAGCACGTCGGCAAAATCGGGGGCAGTTAGGGTTTTGCTGGTCAAATTCAGCTTGCCGTCACGCATTTTTCGAACATCCAAAATGTTGGCTGCCAGATGCAGCAAATGCTTAGATTCGTCAAACGCCATTTGCAACAACCCAGAGAGTTTGGTCGGAAGTAGCGCTTGGGTGTCCATGCGCACCAAATCGAGTGCGCCCATGACCGCAGCGATTGGGTTTTTTAGGTCATGCACCAACATGTGCGTGAGCCTGTCTTTCATGCGGTCATCCTCGAGCAGCAAATCGTATTTGGATTCGATATTTTGCACACGACTGAGCAGTTCACGGTCTTTGGTCTTTAAGCGCATCGCGCCGTCCAGATGCGCTCTAAAGCGTTGCCCATCGAGCGGTTCAATCTCGAAAGACTGCAAGCCAGCCATGTAAAACGCGGTTGCCGTCTCGAGTGGACCAAGCCCGACAATCCAGGTGTGACGCATTTCGGGGCGGCGCGAAAGAAGCGATGCGACTTCGGGCGCACTGAGCGAGCCGTTCAGGTCGTAATGCACGATCACCAAGTCTGGCGCATTTTCGATGTTTAAGGTATGCGTTTCACCGAGCGCCGCTTCGGCGTTGCGGTACAGCAGGCATTGGTATTCGCCCAGCATCAACTCGAGTTGATCTGTGACGACTGGGTTACTGGAAACAATCAATGCGCGTGCCACTGTTCTCATCCTAACTCATCTTTTAAAATAAAAAAGGTGAATTTCGACACTGGTTTTAGGAGACGACTAAACACCAACGATTCTCGATTGCCAAACACAGACGATATTGCCTATCCACCCCTGGCAAAGGTGCATCATACCAAAACCTGAAAGATCAATGAACGGTTAAAATCAAGTGGTGAATTTTTCTGTCTTTGCTCGAGGTTTCCGAGCGATGTTTCCAATTTACCTTGGCGTGATTCCGTTCGCCGTCGCCTATGCCGTGACCGCTCGAGCGGCGGGTTTAAGCGTGCTCGAGACGTGCTTGATGAGTGTACTGGTGTTCGCGGGTGCAAGTCAGTTTAGCGCGGCGGGCGCTTTTGCCAGTGGCGCGGCTGGCTTGACGATTGTCTTCACCACGTTTTTACTCAACGTTCGGCATTTGTTGTACGGCTTGTCACTCGGGCGCGAAATCAAACTTTCCAATTCAGAGCGCGTGGTCAGCGCGTACTTTTTAACCGACGAGGCTTACGGCGTTGTTATGGCAAGCAATGAGCGCAGTTTTGCGTTTCTGCTCGGTTGCGAACTGAGTCTGTTCGTGTCTTGGAATGTGTTTACGCTGGTTGGCGCATTGGCTGGTTCGATCATTGCCGAACCAACAAAGCTGGGCGTGGATTTTATTTTTCCGTTGTCGTTTACGGCGTTAATCGTACCGTTGTTAAAATCTAGGAACGATGTCATCGTGGCTGGGATGTCAGGTGTTATGGCATTGATATTCTCAAAAATCTTGCCTGGAGGCTTTTCTATTTTTGCCACTGGCGTGATTGGCAGTTTGCTCGGCGCGTGGCTCACACGTTCAGAGCCACCAACACAACCGAATCTCGAGGACATGAAACGAGAAGTCGCATGAGTTTGCGTCTCGAGATTCTGCTGGTGTTTTTGGGCATGTGCGCCGTGACGTTCGGCTCGAGATACGCGGGTTTGATGTTGCGTGCGCCATTGCCGCCGTTTTGGTTGCGGTTTTTGCGTTTTGTGCCAATTTCGGTGTTTGCCGCGCTGATTATTCCCGCCATTCCAGGCGATCAAGGTGAGGGTGTTATGCGGGTGTTAACTTCGTTGCTGGCGGCGTTTGTGGCGTGGCGCACTCGGGTTTTATGGCTGACGGTGCTGGTGGGTTTTGGGACATTTTGGATTTTAAAGTTTTTCGGCATTCACGCTTGATAAAAATACGTTCGTATTGTAATCTTTTTGAGTGCGAACCTCGAGTCAACGCGAACCGATTCTTCAACGCGCTGTGCAACTCGCGTCGGTGCATGGTTTAAACGGCTTGACGATTGGTTCTCTAGCCGAACATGTCGGCATGAGCAAAGGTGGAATCTCGGCGCATTTCAAATCCAAAACTGCGCTACAACTCGAGGTTGTGGTAAAAGCCAGCGAGCTGATGATTGAGCATGTCATTGTACCCGCACGTAAAAAACCTGCTGGATTGGCACGTTTAAAAGCCTTTGATAACGCCTGGTGGAAGTACTTTGAGGGTAAAATTTTTGAAGGCGGTTGTTTTTTTACCAACGCCATCCTCGAGCTTGATGACTTGAGCGACAATGAAGTTGCTACCGCCGTGCGAAGTTATTATCAGCGTTTAATTGTCTACTTGGAATCGGAAACCAAAACCGCCAAACAACAAGCCGAACTTCAACCTGATTTGAACGTTTCAAGCTTTGTGCTCGAGTTTATGTCATTGCGGTTTGGCGCAATTGTTTACCGCAGTCTTGGCATTCAAAACGGTGTACCGATGGCAAGAAAGGCGGTGAAAACTTTGATTGCTCAAGCATCAACCTAATTTTTTTGCAATCTTAGAAACACGAACGTTCGTCTTTAATAGGAGGACACGATGCACAACAAATCAGAACTCATTGCCGCGCTTCAAACCCAGAAAATCGAGATTCCAGCCTTTTTATCGAGCATCCCCATTGAACAATTTTTTGACGGCTCGAGCGAACATTGGTCTGTGGGACATCAGGTTCAACACATCACCAGTGCCGTGAATCGCGTCGCGCAAGGATTATTGAGTGCTGGCGTGCTGCCAAAACGCGAACCCGCAACAGCCTCGAGAGATTTTGCCACCATGCGCACCACCTATTTGGAAACGCTCAAAAACACACCCAGCGAAACCTTGCGCCAACTTGGCAGCCGAGTGACGCTCGAGGAGCATCAAGATTTAAACGCGTACAAAAACCAGTTGATCTCGAGCTTTGTGAATGCCATCGAAAATTTTAAGGTTGCGCTCGAAGGTTTTGATGAAGCCAACTTTGAGCATCTTGGAATGCCGCACCCTGTCATGGGCTTACTCTCGAGCCGAGAGATGGTTTTCTTTACCGTGTTTCACAATACGCATCATCAAAAAGGAATTCAAAAATTACTCGAGCAAGTTTAAAGCCCCTCGAGTTTATCCACCAAGTTCTCAAGCGAATCCAATCGCAAACTGGCTCGAGAGACTTCCTTGCGTGTCGCATGAACAAAACCCCAAGGTCCACGCCGCACAAAGATCGCTTTCAAGCCAAGCTCGAGCACGGGTAAAATATCGTTGTCAAGCCTGTCACCAACGTAAGCCACTTCATGCGCCTCGAGTCCGGTGATCTCAAGAATCTTTTGAAAAAATCGTGGGTCTGGTTTTTCGATACCCCACGAACTCGAGCTGGCAACATAATCCACAGGCAAACCGTAACCTGTTAATAACTCTTCGGCTCGAGCGGGTTGATTTCCGCTCAAGCCAACGTTGTAGCCTCGAGCTTTCAGGGTTTGCAAACATGGAATCGCGTCACTGTAAAAATCTGAAAGCTGCAACTCATCTGGAATGCCCATTCTTTGCCGCTCGAGATTTGCAGTTTGACGGTCAAAACCTGGTTTGATGATTTCAAAGACTTTGCTGTGGTGCAGGTTTTGAGCAATAACCGCACCCATTGCCGCAAAAAACGTAAACCGTGTCACGCCCAAATAATCTGCCCACAAACCCCACTGGCGTTCCTCATTCACCAGGGTTTCGCCCACGTCAAAAAATACGGCTTTGATGGTCATGAACCCATTCTTACACGACTCGCAGCACCTCGAGTTATGCTGGTTTTATGTCAACAATTATTCCGCTACCGAAACGCCAAAAGTTGCTCGAGGGACAGTTCGTGCTGCTCGAGAATGCCAGCATCAGCGCGAATTCTGGTGCGCGAACGAAAGCCGAACAGTTGGCAGGGTTTTTACGCCCTGCCACTGGTTTTTCACTGCCAATCATTGAAGGTTCAGGCGGCACAATTCACCTCGAATTGGACCCCGAAATTGAAGGCGCTGAAGGGTACGAACTTAAGGTTTCAAGCTTGGGCATTCAGTTGATAGCCTCGAGCGAAGCGGGTTTATTTTACGGGATTCAAAGTTTGCGACAGCTTTTCCCGACCAGTATTTTCAGCGATTCTCGAGTTGAAACCGATTGGATTATTCCGTGCCTCGAGATTCAGGATACGCCGCGTTTTGCCTGGCGTGGGGCGCATTTGGATGTCAGTCGTCATTTCATGCCGCTTGGGTTCGTCAAGAAATTTATTGACTTGATGGCGCTGCACAAATTGAATGTCTTTCACTGGCATTTGACCGACGATCAAGGTTGGCGGCTCGAATCCAAAAAATACCCGCGCTTGACCGAAATCGGTGCTTGGCGCAAACAGACCATGGTTGGTCACGGAATGCAGGAAAATCCAGATTTTGATGGCATTGCGCACGGTGGTTTTTACACCCAAGCCGAGGCGAGCGAAATCGTGGCTTATGGACTCGAGCGCCACGTAACAGTCATGCCCGAAATCGAAATGCCAGGTCATGCCCAAGCCGCCCTCGCCGCGTACCCAGAGTTTGGCAACACAGGCGAGAAACTTGAGGTTTGGGACAGGTGGGGCATCAATGAAAACGTTTTTAATCCGCTCGAGCCAACGATTTTGTTCTTGCAAGATATTTTGACCGAGGTGATCAGTATTTTCCCAAGCACCTACATTCATGTTGGTGGCGATGAATGCCCGAAAGTTCAATGGGAGCAAAGTGATGCCTCCCAAAAAAGAATGACTGAACTTGGCATTCCTGACGAGGACGCACTGCAAAGTTATTTGATTGGACGCATGGACAAATTTTTGACTGCTAAAGGACGCAAGCTTGTTGGCTGGGATGAAATTCTCGAGGGAGGCTTGACCGAGAACGCCACCGTCATGAGTTGGCGCGGCGAGGAGGGCGGAATTATTGCCGCCAAAGCTGGTCATGATGTGGTTATGACCCCAGGCAGTCACACGTATTTTGACCATTATCAAAGCGAAAACACGAACCTCGAGCCACTGGCAATTGGTGGTTTAACCCCACTCGAGAAAGTGTACAGTTACGAGCCAATCCCGCCACAATTGACCGAACTCGAGGCACGGCACGTACTTGGGGCGCAAGCCCAGCATTGGACGGAATACATGAAAGACGCGGCGCACGTCGAATACATGAGCTTCCCAAGGTTGACTGCTTTTTCTGAAGTGGTTTGGAGCGATAAAACTTCAAGAGATTATAAAGGATTTCAGACGCGACTAAAATCTCATCTCGAGCGACTGGATTTGTTGAACGTCAATTACAGACAGGGTTGAGACTTTACTTCGCAATATACAGAAAATCGCGTTTTGTTTAACTATTGACAAAATCATAATTCATGAATTATATTATCACTCATGAGTTATGAATACGAAATGGCAAATTCACC
>JANMUC010000279.1:0-1971 GCA_031391225.1 Deinococcales bacterium | reverse complement strand
GCGGCTGGAATGAACCCGAACGAAAAAGGGGCGCTGTCGGATTTTATTCGGATGGTAAGAGAAAAATTTGATCTGACCGTTATTCTGATTGAACATCATGTGCCACTGGTTATGGGTTTGTGTGACCGAATTGCGGTGCTCAACTTTGGGCAGTTGATCGCGCTGGGCAATCCCTCGAGTGTGGCGAATGATCCTGCTGTGATTGAAGCGTATTTGGGCGGTGACGAATGACTTCTGAGGTTGCGGGGGAAAGGGCGCACAGCCGTGCGCCCCTACTGGAATTAAAAAATGTTTCGCTCAATTACGGCGGAATTCAAGCCCTGAACGACATCAACCTCGAGATTTTCTCGGGCGAGGTGGTCAGTCTGATTGGCGCGAACGGCGCGGGAAAATCCAGCACATTACGGGCAATCTCGAGAATCGTGAAAACCAGGGCGGGCAGCATTATTTACGCTGGGCAAGACATCACCAAAGCTGAAGCCTCGAGCGTCGTGAAATTGGGTGTCGCACAAAGCCCAGAAGGGCGGCAAGTGCTTGCGCGACAAAGCGTGCGGGATAACCTCGAGATGGGCGCGTACATTCGGAGCGACAAAGAAATTGAATCTGATATCGAAGCGCAATTCAAACGTTTTCCAAGGTTGCTCGAGCGACGAAACCAAATGGCGGGAACGCTTTCTGGTGGTGAGCAACAAATGCTGGCGATTGCCAGGGCGCTCATGTCACGTCCAAAATTGTTGCTGCTTGATGAACCGAGCTTGGGTTTAGCGCCGATTATCGTGCGCGAAATTTTTAATATTATTGACGAACTTCACGCCAGCGGTACAACCATTTTGCTGGTTGAACAAAATGCGCGAATTGCCTTGCAACACGCTACCAGGGGGTATGTGCTCGAGGCTGGCAGGATCACGATTTCGGGAGCGGCGAGTGATTTGCTGAACGATGCTCGAGTCAAACAGGCGTATTTGGGTTAGTTTTGAGTCCCATTTTCTGAAATTCAAAACGTTGCCACCAGGTTTTTTGGTGGCAACGTTGTTATTTGCAGGTCGTTTTAGACAGTTCAACGAACGCCAAGTTTGATCACAAGCATATCGCCGCACGAGATCGAACCACCAACTGGGTCGGGCATGTTGGAATGCACATTGACATACATTTTGCCTTCAGGAAATTTAAGCAATTTGTCTTTTGGAATGCGGGTGTACACCAAACCCATGCCTTTGGCATCGGCTTTGATATCCTCGAGCGCTACAATCCTGTCGCCGTTTTGGGCTTCGCAATTGGCATTTCCTGAATCGTTAAAGTGCATGTGATTGGCGTAATTACCAGAGTTGGGCATCAAGCCACTGATGCGAAAGTAAACGTCATGATCGCCACTTGGTAGCGTCATGATGACCACGCTGCCTTTAACGTTGACGTTATCACCCTTGCCGACGGTATCTGCGTAACGCACATCTGCTTTGGTGTCATGAGCTGCGAACACCACGGCGGATAGGGCGACAATAGATGCTAAACCAACGACAGTCAAAATCTTTTTCATATTTGAACCTCCAACTTGTTATACGAACCAAATTGCAATTTGGATGATTCGCTTTTTCAAGGGGAGATCAAGCACGATTGGGAAATTTAAAAACTCGAAGTCGGAAGAATAACGATTTTGGGCATAGCGAGTGAATTCTTGAATGATGCTCGAGTTAAGGGTTTGGGATTGAATAAATTCCCGATTTCGTGGAAAGGGTGAACACAAGGTTGTCTTGACCATAAAACGCACCTGCGGCATGGTCGCCACCCCTACACCACATTGTTTTTCGTAGGGGCGCTGCTTGCTGCGCCCTTGCATTTGCTTCAAGACAATTCCTAAGCAAGCGTATTTTGGGCAATGATAAAAGCACGAAAGCATCGAAATCAGATTGAATCTCGAGCGTAACGACATCACTCAAACCATTCAGGCTCGAGGATTATTCTGGTGGTCAATCC
>JANMUC010000259.1:0-7430 GCA_031391225.1 Deinococcales bacterium | reverse complement strand
CGTGTCAAAAAGTGCCATCAGGTCGTCGTAATCGCCAGCGCCGTAACTGCCAGTCGTGCCGTTGGTCTGCGTTTCGCCGTATCCGACACTGCCACGAATGTTTCCGTACAGCACAGCGTAACCTTGGTTTGCCAGCAATTGAAATTCGTGAAAATAACCGTGACCATAAGCCGTGGCTGGACCACCATGAACCGACAAAACCAAAGGATATTTTTTGCGGCTCGAGAAACCAATGGGCTTCAGCAGCCAACCCTCGACCACAAAACCGTCACGCTCGAGTTTAATGAACTCCAAACCGCTCGAGATATTTTCTGGCAGGGCATTGTCGGAAATGGTGGTAAGCTGGCGGATTTCTTCGCTCGTCTCGAGGTAAACCTCACCAAGTTCGTCGTGCGCCTCACGGATGAAGGCAATATTGCCATTGGCGGCGGCAAAAGAATTGATGTTGGTGTCAGGCTCGAGGTGCAAAATCTCAACCTTGCCTTTTAAGCTGACGCTGGCAATTCCGCCCGAGCCGCCAAAGGTATAACCGCACAACAAGGCGGTGTTGTTGAGCCACACGGGTTCCATTGGGTACGAGCCAAAGTGCGCGTCGCCGCCAACTGCCCCACCCGCATACGACCCAAGTTTCTGGTCAATCCGCTCGAGTTTCGCGCCCTTCTCGAGTATCATGACGTGCAGGTGCGGGTCGCCAGGTTGTTTGTGCAAGGTCGGGCTTGCGAGCAAAGCGACCATTTTGCCATCGGCAGAAACCACGGGCGTTGACATGCTTGCGTCCCAGTTGGTCAGTTGCACCGTGCTCGGTTTTTTGCCCTCAAACTGGACTTGAAAAAGTTCGCCGCTCCAACGCGCACGTTGAGCATTGTTTTTAGGCGCAACAAATACCAAACTTGAGTTGTTGACCCAATCAAATCCTGAAATAGCGGTTTTGATGCTGGTGACAGCTTTTTGTTGGTTCGTACCTAGGTCATAAACCCACAATTGATTGGGTTCGTCGATGGCAAAGCCAGGGCTGGGCATACCGTCGGCTTTATAGGGCAGCTCTTCAAAAGCTCGAGCCTCACCCTCTTCGGCGCGTTTGTCTTCCCAGTCGCCACGAGAGACAAAAGCGATTTTGTTGCCGTCGGGTGAAAACTTGGGGCTACTCACCCCAGATTTCAACATGGTCAGTTGCTCCGCCTCTCCACCACCAAGCTCGAGCAAGTACAACTGCATTTTCTCGAGCTTTTCGGGGTTTGCTCGGTTGGACAAGAACGCCAAACTGCTGCCGTCGGGCGAGAATCTGGGGCTGGTATCGCGGTATAACCCTGACGTGAATTGCTCTGCGTCCAAACCATTTTTGGAGAGTCCGATGCTCGAGCGGTAGACTTTTTTTGGTTTTTCGGCTTTTAAGCTCTCACTCTGAATGCTGGTCACGACAAAAGCCACCATGCTTCCGTCTTTTGAGATTTGAGGGTCGGAAGCAAATTGCAATTGGTAAAGACTTTCGGGTTCCATGGCAAGTTGAATCGTTTTCTTTTGTTTCATGCCCGAGTTTACACCGCCATGTTAATTTGAATACGTGAGCACACAATCACATACGCAATCAAATCCAATCGACTCGACGTGGTGGATCATTGATAACCCAACCGTCGCGGGCGAACTGATTACCTTAACGGCAGGTGATATCAAATATGCCTTGGTGTTCAGCAATCTGGGGCATGCACTCGAATTTTTAAAGGGCATGAACGAATCGAGTTTACAAATCGCCTCGCTCGAGACTTGGGTGATGAAAGACGCTTTTTTGACGGCGGCAAAAATCCTCGGCGCGACTAGAATCATGTTTGACTATGCCAGGGGGCAGCAAACTGCCCAAAGTGCTCCGCTCGAGAATCTGATCGAACTGATAAAAGCAAGGATTGGCTCATGAAACCACGCGCTCGCGATTTGGGATTGGCATTTGACGGCATTTCAGGGGACTTGAATGCCATCACCGATGTGCCAGGCGTAGAAGTCGGACATTGCACTTTAATTGAGGGCGAAAATATACGAACTGGAGTGACCGCCATTTTGCCGCACGGTCTGGCTCGAGGATTTGACGCTGTGCCAGCCGCTTGGTTTTCGCTTAACGGCAACGGCGAAATGACTGGAACAGCGTGGCTTGACGAAACTGGCAGATTAGAAAGTCCCATCATGTTGACCAACACACATT
The DNA here is from genome assembly GCA_031391225.1 of Deinococcales bacterium. Lineage (GTDB taxonomy): Bacteria > Deinococcota > Deinococci > Deinococcales > JAAFIG01 > JANXTZ01. The sequence goes on along the minus strand of JANMUC010000259.1, from coordinate 5,239 downwards.
CAGTTGGTGTGGTACGTGATGCGGTGATTGACTGGGCGAACCAACGTGGTTGGATCGAGCGTTTTTCATTACCTGTGGTGGCTGAGACGTACGACGGTTTTTTAAACGACATCAACGGTTTTCATGTCAAACCAAAACACGCCATTTCCGCGCTCGAGAATGCAAAAACCGGAATGCTGCTCGAGGGAAACGTCGGAGGTGGTACGGGCATGATCGTCTCGAGGTTTAAAGGCGGTATTGGCAGCAGTTCAAGAAAACTCGAACTTAATATACTCGAGCCTGAATTGTCAGATTACACTTTGGGCGTGTTGGTGCAAGCCAATTATGGCGCTCGAGCTGACTTGACCATCCTCGGCGTTGCCGTGGGCAAGCATATTCCTGATCTAATGCCGCTCGAGCCTCAATCAAAAGACGGTTCGATCATCGTGGTGATTGCCACCGACGCGCCATTGCTGCCACAACAGTTAAAACGCCTCGCAAAACGGGTTGGCTTGGGTTTGGCACGAACAGGGTCGAGCGCGTACAACGGTTCGGGCGATCTGTTCCTAGCGTTTTCGACTGCCGCACCAGAGCAAATCGGCAACCTCGAGCATTGGAAATCGCTGCCCGACGCCAAACTCGACCCCCTATTTCGCGCTGTGACTCGAGCCACCGAAGAAGCGATTGTGAACGCACTTGTTGCCGCCGAAACGATGACCGGATTCAAGGGGCGAACTGTCCACGCACTGCCACATGATCGTCTGCTCGAGATCATGAAGCGCTACAACCGAATGTAGTAGACTTTCTGCCTTATTTTTGTGGGTTGGATTTTCGTGCAGCACACGTTTTGAAGCTCGAGACGCCCACTATAATAAGCTGGACGCGCCAGTAGGGTGCGCCTCGCGCACCGTTGGTCACGTACTTCTGGTGCGCACGGCACACCCTACATCATTGAATCTATATGGCAGTTAAAGTTTCTCGAGTTTGCAGTTTTTGCACAATATCAGTGACAGCCTTGACCGCATCCACCTTGCCATTTTCAATGAATACTTGTCCTGTAAAACGTCCAGCATAGACACTGCCAATCAAGTACAAACCCTCTAAATCATTGGATTCAAAGGTTTCAGGCTGATACTGAATTCGTCCGTCCTTATCAACTGTGATTCCAGCCTCCTCGAGCATGGTGGTGTCAGGTTTGTAACCAACCAGCAAAAACGTGAAATCGGTTGGAATTGAAACTTCACCCGTTTCAGTCTCGAGAACCACGGCATTTTGCGTAATTTCCTTGACCGTACTCGAGAGGCAAGCTTTGATACTGCCCTCTTTGATTCGGTTCTCGAGGTCGGGTTTGACCCAGTATTTGATGGTGTGGCGCAAATCTGCGCCGCGATGCACCAAGGTCACATTCACGCCGTGACGGTACAAATCCAGCGCGGCATCGGCGGCACTGTTGCCGCCACCAACCACGGTCACATTTAAGCCCCAGAACGGGTGCGCCTCGGTGTAATAATGCGAGACATTTTCGGAATCTTCGCCAGCAATCCCCAAATGATTTGGATTGTCAAAATATCCAGTTGCCACCACGCAAGTTCGGCATTCGACAGTCGTCATGTCGCCATTTTTGGCATTCACCTCGAGCGTAAAACCGGCAGGCGCAGGATGAATGGCAGTCACTTCGCAATACTGCCGCAAGTTCAGGTTCTCTCGAGCGCTGACCAGCCGATAATATGCCAAGGCTTCGCGGCGTGTGGCTTTTTCGGTGCCAGTCACAAACGGATGATTGCCAATCTCGAGGCGTTCGGCAGTGGTGAAAAATGTCATAAAGCTTGGGTACTCGAAAATGGCGTTCGCCACACAACCCTTCTCTAGCACCACATAACTTAAGCCAGCGCGTTTGGCTTCAATGGCAGCAGCCAAACCGACGGGACCAGCCCCAATAATGGCAACATCAAACATGAAAACAGCCTAACTCGAGACGCCCAAAAACTCGAGGATAAACGCCACCTTGGAATTAAGGGACAGGTTGATCAACAGGACGAGTCACGATCAAATCGTTCTTGCCCGCTCGAGCAGAGACAGATGCCGTTCCGGCGGCAGGAATACTGTATGAATCGGCTTTTGAAAGGTCAATGCTGTATCCCAAATCTTGCATTGAAGCCAAGGTCATTCTCGAGAGTGGATTTGCCACGTTGCCGTTCAGAAAACCGGTCATCAATTCTGTGCCAAAAACACTCTCTTTCCAGTGTCCTTCGCATGTTCCTGGTCCGTAAAGATTCTCGAGCTTGATATTTCCAGTGCCGCCCAAAGCACGGTACTCACGGATGGCATTCGCGCCAATGTATTGTGGATCGGTTCCGCACAAATTCCCGCCAAGGACATTGGCTGTCAGGTTGAGGTTTTGCCAATGCGTTCCCAAACCAAGAATATGACCCATTTCGTGCATGACTGTGTCAGACAATTGATTGGTTGCAAGTAATCCATCCATTTGGGTATCAACAAATTCCATGACACCTACAAGGGTAAACCAAGACGGTTGCCTCGAGAAGCAAGGTCCAGCCTGACCCAAGAGATTTGGATTGTTTGAATCAAAAGGAATGGTATCGACCCAAATGACCAAATCATCTACGCCAACAACATCTGTTTGACCTGTAACACCACAATTTGCAGGGCGAAAAGTGCTTGGGCTATCTGGCACATCGCTACCAATCATATTTTGCCAGCGAATTGCCGCAGCCTCAAATGCGGGTTTAAATTTTGCAGGAAAACGTGCGGTGTATTTCAAGACAATGCCGTAAGAACCTGGCACAAAGGGAGCTGTAACAGCAATCGTGGTTACGCGACTAACTTAAGCACCTTTGCCATCGCTCACGGTCAACCGAGCAATAAAGTTCCCATTGTTCGGGTATGTAAAACTTTGGGTTAAAATTTTAGAACAGTCAAAATTTGGAAATTCAAGCTCGCCATCATTGTTGGTGTCGAGTGTACACAATACTGGATCATTGTCAGGGTCGCTGGCTGCAAGCCACGAGAATTGAACTATCAACGGTGAAACGCCACTGGATTTATCAGTATTTAACGCTTGTAAGATTGGTGTCTGATTATTCGTGTTTTCGGGACACGAAACTAGAAACAAAGTCAACACAAATAGCAAAGCTCGAGCTAAAATGCAATTCACAGTTTTAGTCTAACGTAGGATGAAATTTCTGACGTGATATTTGAGCACTTGCCTTCGTTGACGATACCTGTCAGGTAATTCGAGCAATTGCGGATGGAACAGAATTTCCAAGCGAGATTCCATAATTCTCGAGCGCGTTTTAAGGCAGTTCGTGCTCGACTGGTCGGGTCACAATCAGTTGATTGCGGGTACGCAAGGTCGAACCGCCAAAGGCAGAAATGCTGTAGCCGTTGGCTTTAGATAAATCTACGCTGTAGCCCAAATCTTGCATCGATCCCAGGGTGATTCTCGAGAGGGGATTTGGGACGCCGTTGTTTAAAACGCCTGTCATCAGTTCCGCGCCAAAGATGCTTTCTTTCCAGTGTCCGTCACAGGTTCCAGGTCCACCCTGATTCTCGATTGCAATGTTGCCCGTGCCACCGAGCGCACGGTATTCACGCACAGCGTTAGTGCCAATAAATTCTGGATTCGTGCCGCATTGCTTAGAATCACCGAGTCCTGTCGCAATGTTGGGAACGTTGTTCCAGTGGGTTCCGATGCCCAAAACGTGCCCCATTTCGTGGGTGACGGTGTCAGTCAGTTGGTTGGCTTGCAATAAGCCATCCAATTTGTTATCGACAAACGCCATCGTTCCCACAATGGTCAAAAACGATGTCTTTCTGAAAAAGCATGGACCTGCTTGTCCGAGCAAGTCTGGCTCGCTCGCGTCGAATGGGATGATGCTGGCATAAATCACCAAATCGTCAACGCCGCTCAAGGGAGCTTGTCCACTGACCAGACAAACGGCTGGGTCTATGGCACCGCTCACGTCTGGAACATCGGCAGTGATGATCTCTTGCCAGCGCTGGGCTGCCGCTTCAAAGGCGGGTTTAAACCGTGGTGGAAAATCGGCGGAATAGCGCAATTCGATGCGGTACGAACCATTGCCGCCGCCTGGATTTCCTGGGCACGCCACCAAAGCAGCCAGCAAAAAAGCCATGACCCCTCGAGCGACCAGACGAACATAGTTCTTCATGGTTCTAGTTTAAGACTTTTGCGTCACTCGAGCGTCATTGGCAAAAACAAGGCTTGTGAACGTGCTAAAATCTATTTTTGGAGGCTTATGACACAGCGCACAGAATCAGATTCTTTTGGTGAAATTCTTGTTGACGGAAGCAATTATTGGGGCGCTCAGACCGAGCGCAGCATCCATAATTTTCCGATTGGCGTGGACCGCTTTAAGTGGGGGCGTGCGATGATTCGTGCGTTGGGGGTGCTGAAAAAAAGCGCTGTTTTGGCAAATACCGAATTGGGCGAATTGCCTCACGACATTGCGGATTTGATCGTCAAAGCGAGCGATGAAGTGATTGCGGGAAAACTTGACTCGCATTTTCCATTGGTGGTCTTTCAGACGGGTTCTGGAACACAGTCGAATATGAATGCCAACGAGGTTATTTCCAACCGTGCGATTGAACTGGCGGGCGGCGTCATGGGCAGCAAAAAACCCGTGCATCCGAACGATCATGTCAACCGTGGACAGTCGAGCAACGACACCTTCCCGACCGCAATGCACATTGCGGTGGTCGAGGAATTGCACGGCAAATTGTTCCCAAGCGTTCAAAAACTGCGTGACACCCTCGCGCAAAAGTCCCTAGAATTCTCAAGCATCGTGAAAGTTGGGCGCACGCATTTGCAAGACGCCACACCGATAACACTGGGGCAAGAGGTTGGGGCTTGGGTGGCGCAACTCGATTATTGTGTTTCTGAGGTCAAACACGCCATGCTTGGGCTGCTCGAGCTGGCGATTGGCGGTACAGCCGTTGGTACGGGTTTGAACGCGCACCCCAAATTCGCTGATCTGGCGGCACAAAAAATCTCGCTCGAGACTGGTTTTGAGTTTAAGAGCGCGGCGAATAAATTTGCGGCACTCTCGGCGCATGATGCGCTGGTGACGACCAGCGCGAGTTTGCGCACGCTGGCTGGCGCTTTAATGAAAATGGCTAATGACGTGCGTTGGCTTGCGTCGGGTCCGCGCAATGGCATCGGTGAAATTACCATCCCAGAGAACGAACCTGGCTCGAGCATCATGCCTGGCAAGGTCAATCC
>JANMUC010000098.1:0-4242 GCA_031391225.1 Deinococcales bacterium | reverse complement strand
CGAGTGACCTTTGCTTCCAATGGCACACGAACATTGACCTTAACAGGCACAGACGCTCGAGGGTCGCAGCCTGTCACTGGCAGGGCATCACCCGCAATGGAACTCGTCCAACTGAGGCTTGTGCATGGCAGAGCGCCCAACAGGTTTTTTTGCGCGTCGGTTTCGTTGGGGTCAAAACTCGTACCCAAGACTTTATAACTCACCCCACGGAAAAACTGTTGCTCGGCAATCGGCGAGAACATCGCAACCGTTGGCGCTGGATTCGTAACATTCACCGTTACAGTGGCACTCGAGGTTTTGCCTTTGCTGTCCGTGGCAGTGGCAGTGATTGTTCGACTGGCAAGTGTGGTGAAGGTCGCCGCGACTTCGGGTTGAAAGCCTGTGGCTGTTCCCAGCGCGCCGTCCACGCTCGAGCTGAACGTCACTTCACAACACACCTGGCTGCCATCTTCGGGGTCTGAAACTTGTACCCTGAAATTATGTCCCACGTCGCTCGAGAGGGTTTGATTGGGGTCTGGGAATAAGAATTTGATGGTTGGTGCGGCGTTGGTAGACCGAGCAATTTCTGCGGTCAGGTCGAACAAATTTGCCGAGAAATCTTTGGTGTATCCCAGAATGTCCACATGGATTCCAACCTTGCCTTCAACACCACCGAACAATTTCCAAACTGGGTCGCGTGGAATCACCGCATCAAAACCGAGCTTGGGGGAAAGTTCAATAAATGGTCCAACCACGCCGTACAACAAGAATTCTGCATTGAGTGGCACTTTGGCTGTGGCATTGACGTTGACAGAAGCAGCACCAAGGCTGGTTTCAAATCGGTTTGAAATCTCAGAAATATTACTCCAGTCCGAATCGTATTTCACGCCAGCAACGGCAGTGAATGTTTGTACGGTTTCAAAGCTGACATCCACACCTATCGAGCCATCCAGTTTGATCTTTATGGTGAAACGCGGTTTGATGACAACCGGAACCGGTCCAATAAAGAACGTGATGGGCGTAAAATTTTGTGTGAAGACCGGAATTACTTTGCTGGCACTGAAGGCGACTTTGGCAACAAGTTTTAAGGCGGCACGTTCCTCGAGTCCAATGGCGAACTTAAAATCCAAGTCATTGTCGTAGATGCACAAAAATCCACAATCGAGGCTGAGATCAATATCAAAAACAGGTTTTAAGTTCAGGCTGCCAGAGGCTTTGACCTGATCGTTGGTGGTACTGTTATTGCCATCTTTGTCGAACAGCACGACATCTAAGTTGTATGACAAACCAAGCGCTCTTGTCCCCCGAGTTTGAATCACACTGCCTGCAACCAGTGGTGTGATGCTTTCAGAATCGGCTTCGGTCAACTCGCGTTGGGCTTTGAGCACACCTTTTTGAAGCACATCACCAAGTTTGGCTTGTTCGGTACGAACCAAGGTTTTGCCACCCACCGTTTCGACCAATGTGACTTTCCGCAACAAACCATTGGGCGCGTTGGGGCTGGGTTGAGAGACCATCACATCACCCATTTTTGCGCTGACAGCTCCAGCCGCAAAAACCAGTGTGCCGTCAGCTTTGAATTCCTCGAGAGCCGTGCGGGTGGCAGGGTCTAGGACTTTGGTTTGCTCGCGCACCACCACTTCGGGCGGCGGCGGTGGTGTGACGGGTTGACTGCAACCAACGAGAATCAAAATCGGGATGAACAACTTTACAATATGGTTTTTCATGATTTACCTCTTTATTCTTTTCCTCGAGAGACTTAAGGACCAACCACAATCTTATTTTCGGTACAGAAAGAAGCCGTTCTTTCGGTAGTCATGTTTTTACCGCCCTTATCGCTAGCTCCTGTCGTCAATTTCCAAGAGACTGTTTTGCCAAATCCATACGCCGGATTTGGCGTGTAGGTCATGACGGTGAAGTCCGGATTCCAGGTGATCGCGCCGCCAAAATGTGTGATGTTGTTGACCATCACAAAAAACGCTCCACCAGTGCCAGTGCTCATTGGTTCTGAAAAGGTAATCACGATTGGCGCACTGATGCCCGCATTGCAAAACACATTCATCACTGGGCTAAACTTGATGACTCGAGGTGGCGCGTCTTTGGTGGTGAAACTGAACTGCGATGCCGCCAGCATGTGATTTCCAGCCAAGTCAACCACGCCTGTTCCCATCGTGACGGTATAGGTTTTGAGTTGCTCGAGGAAGGTTTTAGAGACGCATTTGGCGCTGTTGAGGGTCCAAGTCCAAGTGCACGCAATTGGCGGCGAACTGAGAAACGCAGCTTCGGCGCTGGCGTGATCGACGGCTTCACTGAAATCAAACCGAATCGTGGCACGGTTGTCCACATCCAGATTCTCGAGCACCCCTTGCACGGTGGGCGCGGTGGTGTCTGGTGGAATGTTGACCGAAAACTCGAGGGTGTTGCGTCCGCTTAAATTGTTGCCCCCTAGGTCTTTGGCGGTCAGGGTCAGTACAAATGTTCCACCGCCAGAAAATAAGTCGCTGCTCGGTGTGAAAGTCGCAACGGTGTTGCCTGCGCTAAAAACTGGTGCGCCAAGCTTGGTCAAATTTAGGCTTCCCGCTGGGCAGGTGCTGGCGTTTTTGGTACAGCCGTCAATCGCAAACGCACCAGCATCAATCGGTTCGGAAAAGGTGAACTTTATCGTCTGCACCAAAGTCAAATTGCTTGCCAAGTTTGCGGGTTCGCTCGAGAGTAATGTTGGCGGCGTGACATCTTTGGGCGTGACCGAACCGACGGCTGATCGCGGCGAGTGATTGCCGTTTGTATCTTGGGCATCCAGGGCAAAAAAGTAGGTCTTGCCGTTGGTCAAACCCGTGACGGTGGTGCTGACGCCAGGTTTAGCCACAAACACCGAACTGACCACGTTGTCACTGCTCTCTCCCAGAAAGACGTTATAGCCAGCAAGATCGGTTTCGGTGTTGGCAGTCCACTCGAGCACGTATTGATTCTCGCCAGCGGTGGCTTTGGGGTTGCTGGGTACACCAGGTGGCGTGGTGTCGGGTGCAACCACGGTTTGAAAACTGACGGTTTTGCCGCCCGTTAACGCATTGCCCGCCAAGTCTTTGCCCTCGACAGCCAACGTGTAACTCGAACCGAGTTGCCAATCGCCTGGAGGATCAAACACCACGGTACTGTCATCGCTCCAAACCGCAGTCCCAAGCACGATCGGCAAGCTTGAGGTGACCTGCACCGAACTTTGCTGCATGGCTTCAGAAAACTTGATGACCAAGGCTGCCAGTTTGGAAACGCTACTCGAGCCACTGGCGGGTGAACTGAAAAGCATGGTGGGCGCTGTGGTGTCGGGCGGCGGTGATTGCGGACAGGCGTTCAAACCTAGCAGCAAACCGAACGTGACCAGCAATCGTTGCAGGGTTCTGGATTTCAAAACTTTTACGGCGTTCATATTCAAGACCTCCCAAATCCTGGACGCTCGAGTTTGCAGGCTCGAACTGAGATCAGTTTGGGAGGTCAACGGTCACATGGCGGTAACAGGAATGAATTCTTGTTTCCTGGATTGATTTTCTCGAGCTGCAAAAAAATCACCCGCAAGAAAATCTGCGGGTGATTCAAAACCTGTCGCTCGAGATTTAAGGTTTGACGCCGAACAGACGCTCGTCAAATTTCCAATCGAGGCGAACGTAGAAGCCTGGTTGGGTGAAGCCACCAATGCCGGTATAGCCTGTGAAGTTAAAACCTGCGCTTAAAATCAGTCCATTCAAGACCCTGAAGCTTCCCTCGAGTCCAAAGGCAATCTTGGATACGCCCGTGGCGGGTTGCAACTGGTAGGCGGCATTGGCACCAATGCCAACCGTGTCGGTCACAAAGTAGGTTGCGCCAACGCTGGCTTGAGCGGTGAAGATACCAAGCGCGAGCTTGTAGGCGATGCCCGAGCGGAAGAACAGACGCTCGTCGGATTGATAGCCGAGTTGCACTTCGCCCTCGATTTCGTCGCCTTTCGGTGCGTAAATACCAAAGCGCCCTGTGTTATTGGTCAAGATTGAAAGTCGGTCACTTCGCCATGCGGCGGCGATACTGTAACGACCACCATCGCGGACGCTAACACCATTGGTCAAGGTCACGAATTCTGGCAGCACGTCGTATTCGACGCTCGGCGATATAACAAGGTGGTCGATCGGGCGTAAGATGCCGCCCAGGGTGAATAGCGAATGTTCCCGCGCCTCTTCACCCTGCCCGCGTTCGATTTCCTGGGACGCGAGATCGGTCCCCTCACCCTGCACACCT
>JANMUC010000168.1:0-4629 GCA_031391225.1 Deinococcales bacterium | reverse complement strand
TCCAAAGATGTCAAATAGGTTCTATACGGGCATCTACAAAGGCTTGCGCATCAGCGTCCAGACCACGGGCATGGGCTGTCCGACCACCGCCATTGTGCTCGAGGAAATGATTCAGTTGGGTTCAAAAGTGTTTATTCGGGTTTGCACCTGCGGATCGCTCAAACCCGAACTCGAGCCGACCGATTTGGTCATCGTGCAAGGCAGTTTGCCGTTTGATGGCACGACGAAACTGTACTTGGGCGAAGGTCCAGCCGTGCCGCTTCCGACCTGGCGGGTGTTGAAAGCCAGCGCCGACATTGCCGAACTCGAGAATATCAAGCATCATGTCTGCATGATCTCGAGTGGCGATGCTTACTACGGACCGCCTTGGGTGAAAGAAGAACGCCTGAAACGCGGCGCAAAAGCCGTGGAGATGGAAGCCAGCGCGATTTTTACGATAGCCATGTTACGCGGAGTCGAGGCGGGTTGTGTTTGTACCGTCTCGAATTACGTGGGCGATAAAGCCCATCAACCTGAAGAGGTTTTGCAGCGTGGGGTCGATGTCATGACGCACGTGGCGCTCGAGTCATTTTTGAAACTCGAGTTGGAAAGACCGTTGGGTTAATTTTGGCAGGATGCTATTTCAGGATTAACTTGAGGGCATGGCAACTGCCCGAGGCTTCCACAACAATGCCACGACAATAAAACCAATACAGAGCATGATTGAGATTGAATTGAATTGACCTAGAGCTGAAGATAGCCACTCACTCAGTGATGCGATACGTCCCATGAACATGTTATTGACAATCATGGTGACTGCCAATAAACCAAGTCCCAGTTTTAATAGACGCACAGGTAACGGCATTTCTCGAATCCCTTGATACGATATTGCGAAAAGCAGGTATCCCAGTGGAGCTAAGAAGTTCAACCAAAATGCAAGGTTGAGTGGAATGGAATTTATCCAAAATAATATTATTGGGTTATAGCAAATAATCATGCCAATCCACTCGAGGCGCGAGGGCATACGCTCGAGGCGCATTAAGAATACAAGCGGCGTTGCAATTATAAAGAATGCTGTGAACGGCGCTATACTCGCATAGATTTGATCATTTACATTTGGGAAAATAACTATGATCCCTGAGGCTAAAAAGAATAAAACTGTACTGATCGCAAACAGCCAATAAATCCATTTTGTGGCTTGCATTCGTTCCCAAACTGCCGAAGTGAACGTATCAACCAGCAGTTTTGCAAGCTCGAGTTTTGAAGGATGCGCGTTAAGCTCATCTTGAAATCCGAGTTCTAGTTCTTCACCAAAACGCTCACGAAAAGATTTTGGGTAAATTCGCAAAATGCTGTCAAACACACGCTCGAGGTTCATGCTGTTCCTTTTAACAATTTGACACTTCTGGCTTGTTTGACCAGTCGCTCCAAGTGTTGCGCTTCGGCTTGCACGACTTTGCGCCCGTTTGAAGTGAGCGTGTAATAACGGCGGCGTTCGTCGTCATCTGCGGGACGGATTTCGGATTCTGCAATCAAACCCGTCTCGAGCAAGCGTTTGATGGTGGAATACAGCGTGCCTGGTCCGAGTTTGACGCGACCTTTGGTGTTGGTTTTGACGTGTTGAATGATGGCGTAACCGTGCATGGCTTCGCTGGCAAGACAGAGCAAAATGTTGAAGGCGGCAGGGGTCAAGTCTTTTGGATTTGGTGGCATGATGTCTCCTGAGAAAATACTATACCATATTTCGATATACTTAAATTAGATATATTATACTTTCGAGATTTTATTCCAATTTAAGCGTCTCCACAACGTTAAACTCGAGCCATGCCTTTTCAACTTGCTCAACTTAACGTTGCCCGAATGCGTTTTCCACTCGGGTCACCTGAAATGGCTGATTTTGTCAATAACCTTGATCGGATTAACGAACTGGCAGACTTGAGCGAAGGCTTTGTCTGGCGATTGCAAGGGGACGGCAATGATGCAACCAGTTTGCGCCCGTTCGACGATGACTTCATCATTGTCAATATGAGCGTCTGGGACAACCTCGGGAGCCTAAAAAATTATGTCTACAAAAGTGTGCACACCGATATTTTCAGACGTCGTGCCGGATGGTTTGAAAAAGTCCAGGAAGCAATGGTCGTGAATTGGTGGATTCCAACAGGGCATGTCCCAACTGTTCAGGAATCCAAAGTACGCCTCGAGCATTTGCGCAATCATGGCTCGAGCGAGTTTGCATTTTCGTTTCGTGAAACTTTTCCAGCCCCGATTGAGGTTTAAACTCGAGCTTTAGCGCCGTGTTTTCGCATGTCCTTGTTTTCGTTGTTTTTCGTGAATTTTAGAACGGATTTTATTGGACATTTGCGTGCGAATCAAACCCGCTTCTTCGGCGAGGGTTTGATAATTCTGATAGCGTTTTTTCTCGAGTTTTCCAGATTTTAAGGCTGCCAGCACCGCACAACCTGGCTCTTTGGTATGCGTGCATTTGCTGTAACGGCATTCATTGGCAAGCGCTTCGATGTCGGCAAAAGTATCTTCGACGCTGGGCGTCCACACGCCAATCTCGCGGATGCCAGGATTATCAATCAAGACCGCGCCACCAGGTAAGACAAACAACTCGCGCCAAGTGGTCGTGTGACGCCCCTTGCCGTCTCCAACTCGAGCCTCACCGGTTTTGGCTTGATCAGACTGAAGCAGCATATTGATCAGCGTGGATTTTCCAACGCCAGAAGACCCAATCAAGACCACCGTTTTTCCTTTGCTCAAGTACGGTTTCAGCAGCTCGAGCGTTGAGATTTGAAATTTACTGATGGTCAACACCGCTACGCCTGGACAGGCTTCCTCGAGTTGACTGACATATTCTTTCACGTTATCGCACAAATCGGCTTTACTTAAAATCAGTACGGGTTCGGCACCACTGCTTTTGGCGGCAATCACGTACCGTTCGGCGCGTCGCAAGTTAAAATCATCATTTAACCCCATGACCACAAAGACATAATCGAGGTTGGCGGCAAGCACCTGTTCGCTCATGACCGCGTTTCCAAGACGGTCTTTGCCTGTGACTGCTGACCTCGAGAAGCAGGTTTTGCGTGGCAATACTGCCAAGATGGTTTGTTCGTCATCGCCAGGGTTTTCGCGCACGATCACCCAGTCGCCGACGGCTGGAAATTCGCTGCGAACCAGGGCTGTAAACCGAAAATTTCCCGACACGCTGGCTTTTTGCAAACCGTGTTCGGAGCTGATGATAAAAGCTTCTTTTTCGACCACGGACACTCGAGCTGCAAACGATTCTTCGGTTTTGAGGGCTTCAAATTGTTCTGCGAAGTACGCGTTCCAGCCCAAATCCTCGAGTTTCATAAGTTCATCTCTAGGCTTAAAATGATGGGTCGCAAGTGATTTTCAATCAGCATCAGTTCAATATACTGGCTTTGGTTAAGGATTAAACTTTGGGCTGTTTCAATTGGTGGCTTTGCTCACTCGAGATTTCGCTGAAAACAGAATATACTGGTATGGTGATTTTCCAGTGACCCAACCCAGCCCCAATTTTGAAGGTGCAAACCGTCCACGCCGACTCGAGGATTACGTCGGTCAGGAACGTTTGAAAGCCAAACTGAGTGTTTATCTCGAGGCAACCAAAGCACGAGGGCAGGCGCTTGACCACACATTGATTTTTGGACCTCCTGGCTTGGGTAAAACCACCTTGGCGCACATCATTGCCGCCGAATTGGGTGTGAATATCAAAGTCACCTCTGGTCCTGCGATTGAAAAACCAGGTGACCTCGCTGCCATTCTGACCAACTCGCTCGAGGAAGGCGATGTGCTGTTTATTGACGAAATTCATCGTCTTGGGCGCGTTGCCGAGGAACACTTGTACCCAGCGATGGAAGATTTCAAACTTGACATTGTGATCGGGCAAGGACCCGCGGCGCGAAGCATTCAACTGCCGATTCCAAGATTTACCCTGATTGGCGCGACCACACGCCCAGGTTTGATTACCAGCCCCATGCGTTCGAGGTTTGGCATCATCGAACACCTGGCGTTTTACAGCCCCGAAGAACTCGCGCAAAGCCTCGAGCGTGAAGCTTTAATTCGGGCGTACAGCATCGAACCAGACGCAGCACTCGAGATTGGGGCGCGGGCACGGGGCACGATGCGAATTGCCAAAAACCTTTTAAACCGTGTGCGCGACTACGCTCAAGTTTCGGGCGAAGAAGTGATCACCAAAGCTCGAGCCGAGGATGCACTGGACAAAATGGGTTTTGACACGGTTGGACTGAACGAACGCGATGTGAAATTGCTCGAGATGATGGTGACCAAATTTGCGGGTGGACCTGTTGGACTCGAGACGCTTGCCACCGCCATTTCTGAAGATGCCTTAACGATTGAAGATGTTTACGAACCCTATTTGATTCAACTCGGTTTTATCAAACGCACTTCCAGGGGGCGGATGGTGACCCCTCACGCCTATGTGCACTTGGGTTACGAATTGCCGCAAGATTTGTTGCTTGAGTAAGTAGGGTGTTTATAAAGTCTGTTATGCGACAACATTTCAGGGTTTGCGATGTTGTGAGCCATTAGCAACTAGCAATTAGCCGTAAATGTCGTTCTAGTCGCTATTTGCTAATTCGCCGCACTCGAGAAACCTTTTCAAAC
>JANMUC010000142.1:0-7884 GCA_031391225.1 Deinococcales bacterium | reverse complement strand
AAAGCAGGTGGATTTATTTTTTAAGCCAAATGCTTGAGTAATCAAAAACCCGCGCAAAATTGTTGGCGCGGGTTGAATTTAAAAATGAACGTTAACCGCGACGATGCTCGAGGAAAATCGTTTGAATCAGCGCCAATGCGATCAGACGCTCGTCGTACTGCTCGTTCTCTTCGGCTTTGACTTGCTCGAGCGTAAAATTTCGTTCAAAGAAACTGCGCTTTTTAGAGATGATGTACCGCAAAACGCCTTGTTCATCTTCGAGCAGGTAACGCGGGTTAATGAACATGCTAATAAACGGTCCAATCAAGTCAATTTCACCGAGGACGGCATCAATCACCTTGATCCAAGGATTTTCTTCACGAATTTTAAACACGGTTTTATCGTTGGCATCTGTGACGGTGTATCGCGCTCGTAAAATTGATCGAAGTCCGTCAGCTTTGACCGCCCCTATTTTGGCGTTGTCAGAAACCCTGGTGATGTTATGAACAGCACCAAAACCAATGATACGATCGGCTTTCATTTTGTACAAGGGGATGGTTTTTTGTTGGTCGGCAAAAATAGTCGTATCTTCTTTGAGGGTAAACAATTTTTGTTTGACTTGCATCATCACCGTGCCGAGCGCATCTTGAACCTGGACTTCTGGAGAAAGCGTTATGATTTTGAAAGTAGCTTTCAGAGGATAATTGATTGCCATGACAAGAGTGTAACCTGGGGGAGCGTTTCAGAGTTGGTCAAGTGACCTTCCACATTATTAAGGGATATACATTCACCCACCTTATTCGCTAAACTAGAGATGAATGAAACGAAACTTTTTGAACTTTTGGCGCTCAATCATTAATCGAACCACCACCGGCATTTTAAGTACCCTGTTGCTCGGCGCAAGTGGCGCACTGGCACAAGCGGGTGGCGGTCTGCCAATGGCAAGTGTTGGCTCAGATTTTACTTGGGCGACCCCCACCGAAGATTACCGAATTATGGTGCCGCAAGGAGCTGACGCGCCTGTAAACCTTGAGGTATACAGCCCAGGTTTGAATTTGAACGACTACGTCAATGGTCGCGCCGCCAACGGCTATTACGGCGACGAGATTTACGGTAAGAACTTGCCATTCAGCACCACCTTTAGCTTGACTGGCAGCAACGGCGCAAAAGTTCTTGAGCGCAAATACAACACCACCCAAAAGCATTTGTGGGAGCGTTTGATCGGCGCTGCACCTGCGGCTGGAACCTACAACCTAAAAATCTCCTCGACTGGGCAGGGTAAAAATGCGTTTGCGGTTAGGGTTGCGCCGCCTTACAGTGTTCAAGCCGCACAGTTTACCGTCAATGCTCGAGGAATCCCTGGGACAGATTTGTTGGCGGCAAAAGTCCGCGTGCCAGATACGTTACTCGGCAAGCGTTTTGATTTGACCAATTACGATGCCGACGGTATTACCGAACTCGAGTTGTTCGTGGTTTCGCCAGATGGTGTTCGGCGCAAACTAACCTCATCGGAAAACAACAAAAATGCTACCGATTCGTTTCAGATCACCAGCAACTTGGTGGGTGAATGGACAATCTTGGCGCGAATTGTGGCGACCACCAAGCAGTATTCGAACGCTTTTAACTTCAAATTGCGTGCTGGCAACGAACCCGTCTTCGCCGACCTGCCCGCCTTTATTGCACCGCCCGAAGCCAAATTGCTCGAGCCTCTGGTGGTTGAGGTGGTCGATCAGAACGGTCGCGTGATTCCTGGGGCTGGTTACACCTTGGAGGGCGACGACGAACGCCAAACGGGTCCTACCTTACCAAAAGGCTATGTTCCTGTCAGCGCCAGCATTCTTTCGGGCGGCGGCACGGTCGTCTCCCCTACCCAAGTCAGAATCTCGCCTGGGGCGGGGCGTGTGCGTTTTGTGGCGCGGCAAATCTTGGGAACGTTGGTGGTCGAAACGGTTGCTTTGATTGGCAAGAAACGCGTGACGCTCGAGGGTATCCCAGTGAAGGTGGCTGGTTTGACCCTTAAGACGCCAGTCACCTTGCCGTTATCACCAAATGATTACCCAGTCACGCCAACACCACTTCCTGGTTCTGTGACCGCCCCTGGCAGCGGCACCGTCGTGGACAATCAAACCACTAAAGTCATTATCGAGTACCGCGTGTTCACCAACCTCAAACTCGAGATTGCACCGAATGTGGTTGCCCCTTGTGCGCAAACCCTCTTGACCGCCTCCGCCACTACCGATTTCCCTTATCCGATTCCTGTTACTCTCTCTTTCAAATTGCCCACTGGGATCAGCAGCGTGAATCTGCTCGAGGGTTCAAGCGACATGCAGGCAGGACGACCCGCCAGCCTGCAAATTCCTGCTCGGGTGTGCAGTTCGGGAACCGTCACCGCCAATCTTGATCCTGTTGGTCTGAGCGTGGACGGTTCGGTGCGCGTGCTGCCACCAGCAGGTGTGACCGTGGCTCGAGTAACCGATGTCAACAAAGGTGCTGTACGCGTGCAAAAGAGTTTTTCGCAAGACAATTTGGGGTACATCGTCAATCTGACCGTGACTGTAGAACGTGTAGTCGAAAACCTACGGATTGTCGATCAATTGCCCTCTGGTGGCTCGAGTCCAGCCGTGCGCCGTCCAAACCCTGTGGTGCAAGGGCTGGTTAACAATCTGACCACCGCCGTCAATTGGAAACTCGAGGGGAACACGTTTAATCTGGGTCGGGTTGTACCTGGAACGTACACGATTAGTTACGGTGTTTTTACGGACTTGCCGCCAGACAATGTGGTGACCATTCCCGACGTGCTCTGGGATGAAATCAGCAAGTAAGCTTTAACTCTAGCTTTACACGCACAAGCAACAACCGTAAATCAATTTGAAACCGTCTCGAAGCCAACCATGCTCGAGACGGTTTGGTGTTGATGATCGGTTCAAACCGTTCAATACGTCGGGTGCCAGTGGTTTTCGCGCCTCAAAAAAGATAAAACTCCTATGCCACACGCAAATAACCATACCTCGCTCGCCTGACACCCTCTCCCGCAAGCGCTAAAGTTTGCACACATCTCGAGAAAATCTTTTCTGGACGTATTTTCCACATTGCAGCAATGAATCAAAATTCTTGGTTTGTAAACACACAACATCGTCTCGAGACGGCAAAAGCAAGGCGCGGCAAGCGACCACGCCCGCTAGGTGCATTTTGTGGTCAAGAAGCAGCGCCCTTACAACAACGGGGTTTGTAGGGGTGCTGCTTGCTGCACCCTTTCGCACGAATCGGAATCAACCCAATATTTGTGTGCAAACGGTAGCCCGCAAGCGGGAGAGGGACAAAAACCTCGAGCTACACATGTCAAAGCATCAAACTCCGTTCTCCTGATGTTGAGAGAAGCAATTCCGCCCGAAGCGCCCAAGCCCGTCAGCGCGAGTAGCCCGCCAGGTGCTGTCTTACGAGCAAGAAGCGATGCCGCCCGTCAGGTGCATTTTGGCATCAAGAAGGTGCTGCTTCAAGGGCAAGAAGCGACCCAGCCCGTCAGGTGCATCTTTAGGGTCAAGACAGGTGCGTCTTGGAATCAAGAAGGGTCGGGGTTGAGGGTAGACGGACAATTGCTGATTTGGTGTTTGGAACGAAGAATTTTACGACTCGACACATTCGCAACTGCTAGCACCCGACGTTCAACAAAAAATGGTGCCGCCGCAAACCCTTGAGACAGCACCAAAACGAACAGTTTGAATTTAAGGCTCGAGCCAGGTCGTGCGGAAACCAAGGTAGGAAGTGTTTGGAAAGTGTTCAAAGCCCATGACTTTCTTGCCTAAACCTTCGTACTGCGCCGAGTGGAACAAGAAGACCATTGGCACAAGTTGCAGGATTCGAGCTTGGACTTGGTCGTAAATGACTTTGCGCTTGTTTTGATCGGCAACCAAACGCCCCTGATCGAGCAGCTTGTCGAGGGCTGGGTCGGAGAAATTATTGTATTTGCCTCCAGAATCGGAATTGAAAATATCGTACAAATAATCGTCTGGGTCGCTCAGTCCCGAACTGCCAATCACGGTGGACATGTAATTGGCTTTTAAGAAATTGGGCAGGTAAACACTCCATTCTTCGGCTTGAATATTGACTTTGATCCCGACTTTCTCGAGTTGCGCCTGAATCACCTCGGCTGGGGTACGCAAAAAGTCATACGTGCTGGTGACTTTTAGATCCAAGGTAAAGCCGTTCGGCAAGCCTGCCTCGTTTAGAAGCGCTTTGGACTTTTCAATGTTGACCTTACCGTAAGGACTTTGGGTGTAGGCATAAAAATTGCCTGCCGGTATGGTCGTGCCTTTGGCAGCCACGCCGCCCGTGCCAAAAAGTGCAACATCGACGACTTCTTGTGGGTCAATAGCGTAGGCGATGGCTTGGCGCACGCGCACGTCATCGAGTGGTTTTTGCTTGACGTTTAAGTACATCGCGCGGAAATTTGACGACAAGCCACCCACAATTTGCAACGAGGCGTCTTTGCGCAATGTGGCAACATCGGCGGCTGGCACGTATTCAATCCAATCTACTTGCCCCGTGCGCAAGGCGGTGGTGCGGGCGGTTGGGTCTGGCAGATATGAATAGGTGATACCGTCCAGGTACGGAAGCTTATTGCCCTTAGTATCTTTTTCCCAGTAATTTGGGTTCTTTTTCAGCACCATGCGCGTGCTCGGGACGTATTCGACAAATATAAACGGACCAGTACCAACGGGTTTGGAATTGATGGTCGCAACCGCTTCTTTCGCCACGATCACATTCAGGCTTTGAGCCAGTTTTGCCAGCAAGGGCGCGAACGGTTTTTGCAATTTCATGACCAACGTGGAGTTGTTGGTTGCCGTAATCGAATCGACCACCGCAAAATCCTCGGCTCGAGGTGATTTAACATTTGGGTCTTTGATGCGATTAATCGAGTAGATCACGTCGCTTGCCACAAAAGTCCGTCCATTGTGAAACTTCACGCCAGTCCGCAACACGAACGTCCAGGTCTTGGCGTCCTTGCTGACCCGCCAGCTTCGCGCCAGAGCAGGTCCAATTTTGCCCTTGGAGTCAAATTTCACCAGCGTGTCGTATACATTCTCGAGCTGATTTCGAGTCGAAGTGGCTTCGGTCACGTGCGGATCGAGTCCGACAGGGTCAGTCTGCATTCCTGCCCGCAAAATGTTGCCGTACTTTTGCGTCATGACCCCGCTCGAGAGTATCGCGCCGAGGGTCACGACCACGATGAGGGGGCTAAACCAGCGAAATCTATTCATACGATTCCTCCTTGTCACCTGCCCTGCAATTAGTTAGTGCACTTTACTTTTACCATGATTGTTTCGATCAAGTCATCGGTGATTTGCTGCTCGAGGAACGAGATTGGGGTACGGCATTGCAGATTCAAAGTTCTGGCTCGAGTGTCCCAGAGCGGTTAGCGCCTTCGTAAACGCGGGTCGAGAACATCACGTAGACCGTCACCCAAAAGGTTAAAACCCAATACTGTAATCATGATTGCCAAACCAGGTCCAATCGATGCCCAGGGTGCAAGCTCGAGGGTGCGACGCCCGTCCGCGATCATCTGCCCCCACGCTGGGGCGGGCGGCGGCGTACCAAGCCCCAGATAGCTCAAGCTGGCTTCCGATAGAATTGCGTAGGCGAGGCGCAGAGTGACCTCAATCAGCATTGGCGCAAAAGCATTTGGCAAAATGTGCCGCCATAAAATTCGAGGATTCGAAGCGCCAAGCGCTCGGCTCGCCTCGACAAAAGCATCCTCGCGGACGCGCAGCACGGCAGCCCGCGCCACTCGAGCGAACGGGGCGGAATAAACGATGGCAATTGCTAACGTGAGGTTCCAGAATCCACCGCCAAGAAATGCCAGCAACGCGATTGCCAGCAAGATTGCTGGAAACGCCAGCAAAACATCGGTCAAGCGCATGACCAGCGTATCAAACCAGCCAAGCCTAAAGCCGCTGAGCGCACCCAAGCCTCCACCAACAATCAACGCCATCGTCACGGCAATCGCACTGACCGAAAGCGAAACTCGAGCACCAAAAATAACCCTCGAGAAGGTATCTCGTCCGTACAAATCTGTGCCTAAAATGTGCTTCAGGCTAGGTCCTTGGAGGCGGTCAATCGGGTTGTACTTGACTGGATCAAACGGTGAAAAAATCGGGGCAAAAATGGCGGCACCAACCACCAGCGCCACCAAAATTAAGCCCGTAAGGGCACTTGGTGAAGCCATAAAGCCGCGCCAAAAAGTACGGACCGCTCGAGGTTCGCCGCTCGAGTTTTCAGCCATCAACGCCATCAGTCGTACCTCATTCGCGGGTCGATCAGCGCATACAACACATCCACCAGAACGTTCACCAAGACGAATGCCCCCGCGACCACCAGCACTGCACCTTGCACCACGGGATAATCGCGCAAATTAATACCCTCGAGCGCGAAACGCCCGATGCCAGGCAAACCAAAAATTTCTTCAATGATGATCGCACCACCGAGCAACGTGCCGACCTGCAAGCCGATCACGGTAACCACCGGAATCAAAGCATTTTTGAGAGCATGACGGTAGACCACGACGCGCTCCGAAAGTCCTTTTGACCTTGCAGTCCGCACGTAATCCAAGTTTAAAACCTCGAGCAAACTCGAGCGCGTGATACGGGTGGTGGCAGCCGCCAAACTTAAACCCAGCGATAACGCGGGCAGAACCATGTGCCGTAAATTCTCGAGCGGGTTTTCGTTTAAAAGGACATAACCGCTGGACGGCAACAGCCGAAATTGCAACGAAAATAACAAAATAAATAAAATTGCCAACCAAAAATTTGGCGCTGCCAAGCCTGCCAAGGCAAACAACGATGCCAGGTAATCGGCAGTCTTACCACGTCTGATCGCTGCCAAAACCCCAAGCGGCACAGCAATAATTAGAGCAATGCCAAGCGCCAGCACGGTCAGCTCGAGCGTCACAGGAAGCCGCAATGCCAGATCGCTGACGATGGAGCGGTTGGTGCGAAGCGACTCGCCAAGATCGCCAGTCAACAGTGCTCCGAACCATTTTCCAAATTGAACATGAATCGGCAGGTCAATCCCAAACAGCCGTCGCAAGTTGGCAAGTTGCTCGGGCGTTGGATGCGCGTCAATGCCCACCAAATTGGTGACAACATCACCAGGCACCAGTCGCACCATGACAAAGACCAGTATCACCACGCCCAATAAAGCAAACATTGCCAGCAACAAGCGCCGAGCCAGAAACGGAATCACCGTAGCTCCAACTCGAGCAATTGATCAAATGTAGTCTCGCAAAAACATCCAAAAAGCAGCTTCGGTGAACCAATCCCAAACAAAACGTTTTGAAGAGCAAGAATCATGAAATTTCCTTTGCAGGCTTCAGATTTTGAAGTGACAAACTAAGATGCTCGAGTTTCACAGTTGCAAACTAAACCAATTCTATTTTAAGCCGCTGCGAGCAACCCCTGCAATGAATTGTTTTTGCGCGATCAAAAAACCAAACATGATCGGGGCAACCACCATGATCGAAGCCGCCATCAGTTGACCGTAATTGACGCCCGCCTCGCCGATAAAGGCTTGCAAACCAACCTGCAGGGTGCGCATTTCAGGTTTGTTGGTGATAATCAGTGGCCACAACAAGGAATTCCAAGAACCAAGAAAAGCAAAAATACCGTAAGTCACCAAACCTGGCACAGCCAGCGGCAAGCCGAGGCGTACAAACTGCGTGCCATAACCCGCGCCGTCAATCCGTGCGGCTTCAAACAATTCGGCGGGAAGTGCCAGAAAAAACTGGCGCAACAAGAAAATCCCAAAGACGCTCGAAATCCAAGGCACGATCAAACCAGGGTAAGAATCCGTCCAGCCAAATCGAAACACCGTCACAAAATTGGGCACGAGCAGCATCTCGCCTGGAATCAC
>JANMUC010000136.1:0-5110 GCA_031391225.1 Deinococcales bacterium | reverse complement strand
GCATTAATCGCGCCCGCTTCATCGCCTGCGGTGTCTTCAAAAAAGAGTTTGAAAGGTGTGCCATTGATGCCGCCTTTGGAGTTAAAGAACTCTTCAGCAATTTGCGCACCAATGACTTGCTCACGACCTAAAAGTGCAGTGTTGCTGGTTTGAGCGACGCTGACTCCAATTGGAATTGGGCTGGGAACTTTTTCAGCAACAACCAGTCCCATTAAAGCGGCGACTCCGGTAAAAGCGGCGAGTTGACGAGCGTTTTTCATGACTTCCTCCTCGAGAATCTCGAGCAGCAAACAATGCTCGAGGTTCGTGTTGAACGTGCTTCGGTTTAATTTTGCTGCGTTTTTGAGCTTAACATTGTGACTTTAAAAATGTCAACTGTTTGAATGTTCTGAACTTTAGAACATTCAACGTCTAGAAGATTGGTGGTATAGTTTTTTTATGGCTTCCAAACTCGAGATTCAACCTCTACCACGGCGACATTCGCTGGGGGCGGATATTGCCAAGCAGTTGCAAAACATGATTTATGAAGGCGCGTTTAAACCTGGTGACACCATGCCTGGGCAGCGTGACCTTGCCAGTCAGTTTGGGGCAAGTCTCGCCAGTGTGCGCGAAGCGATTGGGGTTTTAACGGCTGCCGGACTGGTGGATGCCCAACCTGGGCGCGGTACGGTGGTGCTTGGCGCAACCGATGGCGATCCAAGTTTTGCGGGTTGGCTCGGCATGGTCGGCAACGAAGCGGAACTGGAAGAATTTGTCGAAACCCGTCAGTTGCTCGAGCATTTTTTATTCGTTCGGGCGGCCCAACGCAGCACCAGCGCTCAGCATCAAATCTTGCGTGAAGCGCTGGGTAAAATGCGAAGCGCGTTTCATGATGTCGGAGCTTACGCTCAAGCCGATCAGGAATTCCATTTTGCGATTGGTGAAGTGGCAGGCAACCGTGTGCTATCACGGTTAATGCGTGCCGTTTACCTGTCGCTCGAGCAGCAACGCATGAAATTGTTTACCCAATTGTTCGAGGCGGGCAAAGTCCAGGAAAGTTACGCGTACCATGAACGCATGGTGGACGCAATTGAACGTCGTGATGCCAAAACCGCGATGCTCGAGTTTGACAGAATGTACCAACAATCCCTCGATGTTGAAGAACGGCTTTTAAATTCGACAAAAACCAAATCCAAGAAAAAAGCGTAAAGCTCGAGATTTGTGTTTTTCGTGTTCTTCACGTATTGTGTTGTCATAACTTGATCACTTGGTGATCGGACACAGCGTCCAAAAGCTGACGTGGCGGAGACTGTCGGTTGGTCTTCGTTTTTTTGTCGTTTATTCTCGCGGTAATTGTCATTTTTGAAAGGTAAATCATGAGCGACTTTGTTGGTTTTAAATTCTTAAATCTCGAGGTACAGTCATGAGCGGGTTTCTCGAGATTGTCCTGATCTTGGCGGTGATTGTGGTCGGGGCAAAACTGGCGGGTTGGGCTAGCTCGAGGTTGGGTCAACCGATGGTGGTTGGAGAAATTTTGTTTGGTTTGATCCTCTCCCCTACCGTGTTTAACCTGCTCGGTTGGAACATTTTCAGTCATGCGGCTGCGACCAAAGAAACCCTGCACGTTTTTTCTGAACTCGGTGTTTTGATGCTGATGTTCTTGGCGGGACTCGAGACTGATGTCCGTGTGATGCGGCGCGTTGGCGGCAGCGCCATTGCCGTGGCGGGTGGCGGTTTACTGATTCCTTTTGTTGGTGGTTGGTTGCTCTCGAGCGCAATTGGTTTAGAGCCGAGTGCAGCGATTTTTGTGGGTGTGGTGATTGCCGCCACCAGCATTTCCATTTCGGCTCGAACGCTCGAGGAGTTGGGGAAGTTAAGGTCTAAAGAAGGCACAACGATTTTGGGGGCGGCAGTGATTGACGACGTGTTGGCACTGCTGGCGTTAGCGTTGGCAGTCTCGAGCGGTGCGCCGTTTTGGTTGGTCATTTTAAAGGTCGTGGCTTTCTTGGCAATCGGTATCGTACTCGCGCCCGTGGCTCGAGGATTCCTGAAATGGTTTGCGGGACTTGGTGTTCCCGAGGGTTTGCTGGCTGGCGGACTGGGTTTGTTGTTCATTTACGCACTGGGCGCAGAATTGATCGGTGGTCTGGCGGCAATCACGGGCGCGTACCTGCTGGGTGTCTTGTTCGAGCAAAACCCGTTTAAACCCGAACTGGACTCGAGAATGCGGGCACTGGCGTATGGCGTGTTTATTCCCATTTTTCTGGTCAATATTGGTTTAAATGCAAACCTACTCGAGGCGTTTCAGGGTGGGCGCTTCTGGTTTGTGATTGGCATTTTAGTTCTGGCTTTGGGCGGCAAATTCTTGGGCGCAACCATGGGCGCGTTTTTGACAGGTTATAAACCACTCGAGGCGGCTCGGGTTGGGGCGGGCATGATCGCTCGAGGGGAGGTAGGCTTGATTATTGCGACCATCGGGATTGAACGCGGCATCATCAAGCCCGAGATTCTATCAATCACGGTGGTCTTGGTGATCGCCAGTGCCATCATCACGCCCGTTTTGCTGCGCGGTTTTTTTGCACCCAAATTACCGCCCGAGCCGCCACTGTCAGACCTTGGGTAAATCTTTAAACAAACCCTCGACCACCATTGCCACGGGCGCAAATGACCTGCGATGCTCGAGAATTGCGCCGTGGTCTTGCAGCGCTTTGAGGTGAATCGGTGCGCCGTAACCTTTGTGACGCTCAAAACCGTATTCTGGATGCTCGAGCGCGAGCCTGGTCATAAATTCGTCTCTGGCAGTTTTGGCGAGGATGCTGGCGGCGGCAACGTTGTAAGAATTGTTATCGGCTTTGGCTGGCGCGAGTGTTGGAATGGCAAGTTTCAGTTTGAGATAATCGGTCACGAGGGCATCGGGTTGAATCTCGAGTTTGGTTATCGCACGGATGGCGGCGCGTTTTGTCGCCTCGAGCACGCCATATTGGTCAACTTCCGAAGCTGGGGCAAACTCGAGCGACCATGCAAGCGCTTCATTTTGAATCTCGAGCGCAAGTTTTTGGCGTTGTTTGGCGCTGAGGGTTTTGGAATCGCGGTAATCGCGTTTTAAACCGTCTGGCGGCAGAATCACCACGCCCACCGAAACGGGTCCTGCCAAAGCGCCGCGTCCAGCCTCGTCAACGCCTGCAACGAACGAAAGTCCAGCAACCCAGTGTGTCATCTCCAGACTCCACATCGGGTCGTTGCTGCGCAAATTGGGTTTCAAGTTAAGTCCTTGTGCAGCAATTCTCGAGCGGTGTTTTTAAAACCCATTTTGGCGTACAAGGATTTTGCGTTATGGTTGTTGGTATCCACCTCGAGATGCAAAGCGACAATATTCAATTTTTGACACTCGAGCGTCAAAAACTCGAGGGCTTGAGCGGCAAAACCACGACCTCGAAATTCGGGTTTGACAAAAAGTTCATCCACATACGCATCCAAGCCGCCATACTCGAGGCTGAAACCGAAAGTGAGAACCACATAACCCACAATTTCAGACTCAAACTCGAGCAACCAGCCACGCACAAATTCGGGTTGCGCCCAGGCTTTGTGCCAGACTTTTAACGCGTTTGCGCTCGAGAATGGAATCTGCTCGAACGCCCAAAAATCTTTGACCATCGGCTCGAGCACAACCCAATGATTTGCAGTGATTGGCGTGAATTGCAACACACGTCATTCTGAAGCTTTTGGGTATAAACCGTCAAACTTGTGTCTGAGAGGGAACTAAACCGACCCTGAAGTGAAAACTCAGACTCACGCGGTATTCTGAGAAATGCGATTATGGATTTTTGCGCCCATTGTGGCGATCTTGTTCTCGAGCTGCCCACAAAAAGGCGGCGTGACCGGCGCTGTCTCTTCGGGACCACAATTTTTAAACCTTGCCAGCCAAGCCGAATTTGTGCCAGGACAAGCCCTGGTGAAATTTAAGACCAACACCCGCAACCGTTCGGGGGCAACCATAGCAAGTGACCTAAACGTGCTCGAGATGCCAAGTTTGCGGAGTCGCAGTAGCGCACGTGGCAATGAGCCTGATGGAATTCAGACACTTGAGTGGATTGAGGGTTTAAACGCCAGGGATGACATTGAGTACGCCGAGCCAAATTACATCGCCCACGCGTTTTCCACACCAAGCGAGCCGTTGCTGGCACAACAGTGGGATGTTGCCGCCATGAACTCTCAGGCGGCTTGGAATGAGTTCACAAATGCTGCTGATGTTGGCAAGGGTGTGACCATCGCTGTGATTGATTCGGGCATTTTGTTTAAAGCTGGCGATACCAGCCGTCAACATCCAGATTTTATCTGCGAGGTTGCGCCAGGAATTTCTAAAGTTGCTCCTGGTATTGACACGGTTGACAACGACAACGACCCGTTTGATGCCACAGCCGACAGCGAATTTCATGGTTCGCACGTTGCAGGCACGGCGGCGGCTTGTACCAACAACGCGATAGGCATTGCGGGAGTGGCTTGGAATGCTCGAGTTTTACCAATTCGGGCACTCAGTCTCGAGAGTGGTAGTTTTGCGAATATTATCAAAGGTTTTCTTTGGGCTATCGGAGAACCCGTGGCAGGTTTTGCCACCAACCCAAACCCCGCCCAAGTGATTAACATGAGCCTCGGTGGGGCAGTCCCACCCAGTCAAGCCATGCAGGACGCCATTGACAAAGCCAATGCTCGAGGGGCGGTGGTGGTCATTGCGGCGGGTAACGGTGATGCCTCGGGCAAACCCGTTGATGTCAGCGGTTTTTCACCCGCCAACCAGCAAGGCGTGATTGTGGTTGGAGCGACGGGGGCAACCAACATCAAAGCAGGGTATTCCAATATTGGACCTGGGGTTTCTCTGGTTGCGCCCGGCGGCGATCAAGCCGTGCGTTTTAAAGCCGAGGACGGCATCTTAAGCTTGCAAGGCTGCGGTGCTAGCGGTTTTAATTCTGGCAGCGCCGCACCATGCTCGAGCGGCACACTGGCTTATGCCAACCTTCAAGGCACAAGCATGGCAGCGCCGCACGTGGCGGGGGCGGTTGCCCTGATGATGAGCCGTCAACCTAACCTGTTGACCCCAAGCCTTGCCAACAAAAGCAGCAACTGGGCAAGGGTG
>JANMUC010000118.1:0-3615 GCA_031391225.1 Deinococcales bacterium | reverse complement strand
ATCGGCGCGTTCCTCGAGCCAACTCGTAATGCCATCGGCAAATTTGAGCATCACCGACAACCATTGCCCAGATTCCAAAGCTGCCAAGGCACTCGTGCCACGCCCAATATCTTGTCGTGCTGCACCCAACTTTCCAGAGTAGGCAAAGACCAAGGCTCGAGTGGCAAAAGCCGCCGCGATTCTAACTGGACTGGCTTGCTTGTGAATGATGATCTGCGAGAGCGATTGAATGGCTGCCCCAAAATCGCCCCTTTCGGATTGAACAAATCCCAAACTGTGCAAAATCGCCGGACTTAACCACTGACGTTCGTCGCTGACTTCAGAAAGCATCAATGCCTCTTCAAAGGCAATCGCCGCCCGCTCGAGATCGCCAGATTTCAAAATCAGTTCCGCCCGCTCTCGAGCCAACCTTGCCTGATCGGCTTTAGGTAACAACATGGTGTTCACAAGATTCAATTGATTGAGTGCCAGATCAACAAAACCTTGCGTGCGGTACACGCTCGAGAGTTCAATTCCAGCCGCACGTTCACCCCCTGCAATGGCTTGCGACAAGTGCATTTTTGCCTCGAGTTGGTTGGCGAGGGCGAAATGACACACGCCAACCCAACGTTCGTCGCTGGCTGACGGGTGTTCCAAGGATGCGTACAAGTTCAAACCTTCAGTGTAATCGCCCGTCAACACCAAGTTTTTAATCGGGTTGAAATCCGTATTAAGAGCGGCATTAAGGGACAGAGATGTGATCTCTTCGGGCTGCATAAGTGCTCTCAGACTAGCATCTCGCGCGGAGGTATTCATACATGAAAAACTTACGCGCATTGTTTGTGATCTTTTCCCTGTTCGTCCTCAGTGGTGTGGTTGCTGCTGGTCCTGGATCGATGGGTGGCGGAACGATTCCGACCACGCACAAGCCGTAAACAGAGTTCAAAGAAATCTGTTCAACTCTGTTTTAGAGATCAGCCCTCGAGACATCTCGAGGGTTTCTAATTCATCGGCAGCATCTCGAGGTCAGAAAACGGCACGATAAAACTGCCTTGTGTAATGCCCGATGGCGTGTGAAGCTCGAGTTCGCGCTCTAACTGCTTGGTTGTGATCTTCCCCTCGAGCGCACGACGATACGCGTCAATCACGCCCGAGATTTGCTCTGGGTTTTCATGCACAAACTCGAGCCTGAAACGCTGGATTCCTGCTTTGCGCCATGCCTCGAGATGTACCGCTCCAGATTGCGCACTCGCGCCAAAAACCGTGTTGCGACAGCCGACATCCGCCATGACAGGATGCTCGAGTCCGCGTTCGTCACGCAGGGCGATGCTGTGGGTTTCGCACGGATGACCGCAGTTGGTGTAATCCGTGCCTGTGCTCATAAAGCGGCAAAATACACAGTGTTCGGTGTGAAACACGGGCAAGTGATGATGCAAGATGACCTCGAGTTTGCTTGGGTCGGAAAAATTAGTCAGTTCGATGATTTGTTTGGCGTTCAAGTCGTGGGTTGGTGCGAGCTTGCTTAAACCCATCTCGAGAAACGCATTTGCCGTAATGCCATTGGCAGCATTCAAACTAAAATCACCGTGCAATTCTGGATGGTTGGGATGCTCGAGCAGTGTATGAAGAAGCCCGACCGAACGCACCAAAATCGCACTCGCGCCAAGGTCGAGCAAGAACTTGTGAATCCGTTCCTCGGCTGGTTTTAACACCCTTGGGCTTGCCACCACCGCCCGAATTCCAGCCTCGAGAATTTTTTCAACACTCGGACGCAAACCGTACAATTCGAGATAATCAAGCACGATTTCGTCTGGACGTTCTGCAATTGCCGCCTCGAGTTGATCGGCTTTTCGCACCAGCACTGAAAGTTCAAAATCTCGAGTGGGTGCTGTTTTTGGTTTTGGCGTGTGAAATTTTTCGAGCTGCCCTGGGTGCAATTCGCGTTTTTTTGGTTCGCGCCGCCAAGCCATCAAGTCTCCAGCACGGCACGACGGGCTTTTGTTAGGCTCGAGAGGGGCAAGAATAAATCCCCCTCGAGATTCACATCAATACCCTCGAGATAAAACGGCGTGTCACCCAGTTTGCCCAGTTCAACCTCGAGCGACTCACGGTTTAAAGCCCGTTTGCTGGCGGTTTGCAATGCTGTATCACTCGCACCTTCAACTTCACGCCCACGTTCATCTCGAGCCAATAAACGTAAGGGTTCGCCCTCAACTCCTGAAACAATCCAACTTAAACCGCGCCTCGCCACAGGATCGCCAGCGTTCGTAAATTCGCGGTACTCGCGCTCCAGTTGCGCATCGTGGGAACGCCAAACCCAATCACCCTCACGGATTCTGCCCAAGTCAATCTGACCGTTGCCAAAACGCAATTCAACCTCACGCATTCCGCTCGAATCCTCGAGTTTATTGCCTTTAAACAGCACTTCAAAAACCTGTCCACCCTCTTCGCGCATCTGCGGGCTGCGCCAATCGGCGGCGTCAAACACCAAACCATCGCCTGGTTTTAAGGTGATGCCCTCGAGCCAAACGCGCACGCCCTTCATGGTGATTCGTGTAACCGTGCCGACCTTTAGACCACGATGGCGTGGCGCACGACCAATCACGACCTCCTGATGGTTCGTGCCTTGCATAAATGCTGGCAGCAAACCTCGAGAATAGACTTGTTCGAGTTTTTGCTTCTCGAGTTTCGAGACGCTTGAGGGATGACCATCCCAAGCCGCATCAATGGCTTTACGATACGCGTTGGTGGTGGCGGCAACGTACTCGGCGTCTTTATAACGACCTTCAATCTTGAAGCATTCAACGCCAATCCGCACCAATTCAGGAATTTGCTCGAGTGCAAATAAATCTTGAGGCGACAACAAATACCGACTCGAGCCGAGGTCGCGCATTTCACCGTCCACGATCAACTCATACGGCAACCGGCAAGCCTGAGCGCACGCGCCACGGTTGGCACTGCGCCCACCCCAAGCCTCGCTCGAGAAACACTGACCGGAATAACTGACGCACAACGCCCCGTGAACAAAAACCTCGAGTTCGACGCTGGTGTTTTGACGAATGTTTTCGATTTCTTTGAGGCTTAATTCCCTCGCCAACACCACGCGTTTTGCACCCAAGCTTTGCGCGAAATTTGCACCCTCGGCACTGGTCACGGTCATTTGCGTGCTGGCATGAAGCGCCAATTTCGGCACGAGTTCCCTTGCCAACTGCATCACGCCTACATCTTGCACAATAATTGCATCCGCACCCGCAGCAGCAATGCCCAGCAACTCATCCTCGAGCCGCTCGAGTTCGGTATCAAAGACCAGGGTGTTGACCGCCACGAAACCCATCACGCCGCGTTCGTGCAATTCAGCCATCACCTCGGGCAGGGTTTCATGGGTAAAGCTCATGGCTTTGGCACGGGCGTTAAAGCCCTCCAAGCCGAAGTACACGGCATCCGCGCCCGCTTCGATGGCGGCACGCATTTGGGGCAATCCACCAGCGGGGGACATTAGTTCGGGTTTTTTGGTCGCTCGAGAATTCACGGGTGCAGTATAGGCTTTTGGGAAGGTTTGAATAGGGCAAAAAATGTGTCAACCCTCGTAAAAGTCGTCAAAAACAATGTCCTGTAGGGGCGAGGCATGCCTCGCCC
>JANMUC010000117.1:0-4718 GCA_031391225.1 Deinococcales bacterium | reverse complement strand
GGGCGAGGCATGCCTCGCCCCTACGTGGTCAACTGTTCATCTCGGAGCTTCGGGATTTTTGTTTTATACTTTGCCCATGCAAAAAGCGATTTATCCTGGTTCGTTCGACCCAATGACCAATGGGCATCTTGATATTGTCACTCGAGCTTCCAAAATTTTTGATCACGTGACGGTGGCGGTGTTGCAAAATCGTTCTAAGCGCGGCACGAATCTGTTCGAGGTTGAAGAGCGAATGCAAATCATTCGTGATTCCACGGCGCATTTACCGAATGTCAGTGTCGATTCGTTTCAGGGTTTGACCGCCGAATACGCTCGAGACTTGGGTGTGAAAGTGCTTGTGCGTGGGTTAAGGGCTATTTCAGATTATGAATCTGAGCTTCAAACGGCGCACCTGAACCGTCAACTCAACCGCGACCTCGAGACGGTGTTTATCATGGCGGCAACGCGTTGGAGCTATGTCTCGAGCACGATGGCGAAAGAAATTGCGAGTTATGGCGGCGATATTCTAAAACTTGTGCCCACCGCTAGCGCGAAAGCGTTAAAGGAAAAATTTGCGAAACAAGACTAACAAATCTCGAGATATGCTTGTGCTATCCTCAAACTTATGGAAACAAGCGAAACTCGAGCTTGGTACGCAGAATTTGAGGCTGCATCAAAACGTTCTCTCGAGACACGATTAAAGTATGCGTTTATTAAAACCTACAAACCTGTTCTGGATGACGAACCTTACCGTTCATTTGCCAGCACCGCTGAATATCGAGCATGGTGCGAGGAGAACCTGCCAGATTGGTTAGGTTATGGGCGTGTTTGAATACCGTCAGGCAACCGAAGTCAGGGATGCGTTTGCCAAACACGAAGTTGCTTATCTGTTCATCGGAAAAGCTGGTGCTGTATTGCTTGGGTTTCCCGACACAACCCAAGATGTGGATGTGTTTGTGCAAAAATCTGAGCAGAATGGATTGCGCCTTGTGGCAGCGCTTCTTCAGCTTGGGTTTGCTTTGACCGACAAGCAACAACTCGAGATTCGGCAAGGACGGGATTTTGTTCAACTGAACAATGGTCCGTTTGACCTCGATTTGCTGTTTGGACCCGATGGTATCGAACGATTTGAAGATGCCTGGTCACGCCGCGAAGAAGTTGAAGGCTTTATGGTGTGTAGCATTGATGACATTATTGCCAGTAAAAAATCGGCGAACAGAGCAAAAGATCGGGAAAGCTTACCTCGATTAGAGGCGTTCAGGACGTATCTGCAAACTCGAGGGCGAAATCGAACTGAAAAAGACGTGTGATTTCACAATACATTTCAAGCACCATGCTCGAGTTAAAATCCAGAAGTGAGTTATTTGATTTCTGGAATGGCGGCAAACAACACGTTGCGTATTATGGCGGCTGACACGACAGACATTGTCGAGACGGCTCGAGTCAAACATGAAACGAGCGTCACAGCAACCGCTGCCCTTGGGCGGACATTGACAGGGTCGTTGTTGCTGGCGCAAGTCTTGACCAAACGCGATCATGACCGCGTGACCGTGCGGGTTCAGGGTGATGGTCCTATCGGTTGGATCGTTTGCGAGGGCAGCAAAGACGGCATCACCCGTGGTTACGTCAAACACCCCAATGCTGACCTTCCCGCTCGAGAGTCCGACGGCAAACTCGATGTTGGTGGTTTAATCGGTTTAAACGGCGATTTTGCGGTCACGCGCCTTCTCGAGAACACCGAACCGTACACGGGCAGCGTCGAATTGGTGTCTGCCGAGATTGCCGAGGACATGGCAGTGTATTTGGCGCATTCAGAGCAAATTCCCAGCGCGGTCATGCTCGGCGTGCATGTGAATGATCGGGGCGTGTCTCATGCGGGCGGTTTGGTGGTTCAAGCCATGCCAGGCGCAACGGACGCGACCCTCGCCAAGCTCGAGGACAACATCAAAAACATGGGAACATTCACCAATGCCATGCGGCTCGAGAATGGTTTGTTGGGGGCGATCAACCAAGCGCTGCACGAACTCGAGTTTGAAGCCAACCCGAACGCCCTCGAGCTTTTATGGCAGTGTCGCTGTAGCCGTGATAAAGCTTTGCAGTCACTGACTTTTTTTGGCGATGTCGAACGCGAGGAAATGATTGCCAACGGTGGGCAAGAGATCGTTTGTCACTGGTGTAACGAAAAATACTTGATTACCCCCGATGAGCTTGCCAAGCTCGAGTTGCAAGCCTAATGCAAGCCTCCAAAATACTTCTGGCGGTCATCATGGCGGCGGCTGGCGTGATTCATTTCGTCAACCCGCAAATTTATGTGTCGATCATGCCCAAGTACCTGCCGTGGCATCTGGCATTGGTTTATGTTTCTGGTTTTCTCGAGATTCTGTTTGGTGTGGGTTTACTGACAGGGTTCTCGAGGTTTGCCGCCTGGGGCTTGATCGCGTTGTTTGTTGCTGTGTTTCCAGCAAATTTGAACATGGCGCTGCATCCAGAACTTGCACCGCAAATCCCGAGTGTACTGTTGTGGCTTCGGTTGCCACTTCAAGCCGTGCTGATTTGGTGGGCTTGGCAGTTTACAAAAATTTAGGCAATAAAAAACGCGCCCGTTTAGGCACTGATGGGATAAAGTATATCACCGTATTCTCTATTCGTCAAGACTATGCACTCGAGTCGTCTGGCACGGGTTTCTCGAGTTTGAAATTTTATGGCTTCTCGGTTTAAACTCCAAGCCATGAAACTACTGGCTTTGATCGCTTGCGTTTTGATCTTCTCGGGTATTGCCGATGCTCGAGTGCGAGGCAATGTTTCTCAACTTCAAACCCTGATCAATCAAGCTCGAGCTTCGGGTGTTCGTTGCACGGGGGGCGGTGGAGTGCGGCTTGCTCGACTTGGAGGCAATAATTTGCTGGGAAATGCCGCTCGAGGTCATGCTGCCAACATGAGCCGTTATGGTTTTGTCTCGCATTATTTTCGCGGTGTAGGACCACGAACTCGAGTTCCACGGGTTGGGTATAAATTCTCGAGAATGTCCGAAATTATTTTTAAGGGTTCGGGTGGCGCAAGTAGGGCATTGCGTTGGTGGTTGCGCAGCCCCGTGCATTGCCGTGCGGTCATGAACCCGTATTACCGCGAGATCGGCTCAGCGGTCATTGGCAATGCCTTTGTGGTGGTCATGGCGGTGCGCTAAACCCAAGGCTCGAGGACTGATTTTTGGAAATTCTCGCCGTTGTCACCGCTGGTATTGTTGAATCAATCTCGAGTGCAACATCAAGCTTTAGCCTGAAATGATTAGCGATTTCGAGATATCAAAAAGGCGCACCGTAACGTGCGCCTCGAGATTAATTGCTTAAAATTTAACGCCCGATGGCGAGTTCTTTTTCCATGTCAAACGCGTGCATCCGTGATTGATCGCAGAAGAGAGTCACGGTATCGCCAACTTTGACCTGGGCGTGTCCATCCACTTTGGCAACCACGGTCTGACCACCAATGTTGACCATCAAATCGGTTTCAGCACCGAGCGGTTCGACCACTTCGACCACACCAGTCAAACGGTTTGCGCCACCAGCAATGGTGGTTGAACCCTCTAAACCCAAGTGTTCTGGGCGGATGCCATACCAGACTTGCTTGCCGTTGTAGGCAGACAAAGAATCGGCAAGTTTGCCTTGGGCTTCTACGCTAAAGCCGTTACCGGAAACAGTTTTGTTGTTACAGGTAGCGGTCAAGAAGTTCATGCTTGGACTACCAATAAAGCCTGCCACAAACTTGTTCTTCGGGAAGTCGTACAAGTTAAGCGGTGTGTCCACTTGCTGAATAAAGCCGTCTTTCATGACGACAATGCGCGTACCCATTGTCATGGCTTCGATTTGATCGTGGGTCACGTAAATCGTGGTGGCTTTAAGGTTTTGGTGCAACTTAGAAATTTGTGAACGCATTTCGACGCGCAGTTTGGCGTCCAAGTTCGAGAGCGGCTCGTCCATGAGGAACACTTTTGGTTCGCGCACAATCGCACGACCCAGTGCCACACGTTGACGTTGACCACCCGAAAGCTCTTTTGGCTTGCGCTCGAGCAAGTGCTCGATTTGCAAGATTTTGGCACCGCCACGCACGCGTTGATCGATTTGATCCTTCGGAACTTTACGAAGACGCAAACCGAACGCCATGTTTTCGTAAACGTTCATGTGCGGGTAAAGTGCGTAATTTTGGAAGACCATCGCAATGTCGCGGTCTTTTGGCGGCACATCATTCATGACGCGGTCACCGATGCGCAACACACCGTCAGAAATTTCTTCCAGACCCGCGATCATGCGCAAGGTTGTAGATTTACCGCAGCCCGAAGGTCCGACAAACACGATAAACTCGCCGTCTTCGACATTAAGGTTAAAGTCGGTGACTGCCGTGGTCTTGCCGTAACGCTTGTAAATATGCTCGAGTGCCATGTTCGCCATGAGTCGATTTCCTTTTTCTGCCCGCGCTCTCGCACACTGAAAATTGGTGTGTACGACTGGGGTCAATCACGAGAGGGTTTCTTCGTCCGCAGCGCCGTATTGGGTTGTCAGTGTTGACCCGCAGAGTCTAACAATTCTGAGGCTTATGTGCAAGAAGTTGACAGTGCTTTGAAGGCTGGGTGAAATCTCGAGGATGACGCACGAGACAATATACTGAACCCGTGAACCGAGTAGATCGTTTATTCGCAATTTTGCTGCTGTTGCAACATAAGAAACAAGTCAGCGGGCAGATGATTG
>JANMUC010000116.1:0-4269 GCA_031391225.1 Deinococcales bacterium | reverse complement strand
CTTACAGCTCGAACGTTAATCAGGAGAGGAGTAAGGATACAGACGAATGCAGCTTTTTATTGAAACCCTGCTCAGCGGTCTGGCACTTGGATTGGTGTATTCCGTTATCGCGCTCGGTTACACCATGGTTTATGGCGTGCTCGAGCTGATCAATTTTGCCCACTCAGAAATCTTTATGTTCGGCGGCATTGTTGGCGTCGAATTGCTGCTCGGAGTGTTAACCAAAACCACCTGGCATCCTTTGTTGCAACTCGTATTTGCCCTATTTGTCGGTGCGGCGGCGTCTGGGGTGCTTGCGGTCACCGTGGAACGGGTGGCATATAGACCGCTCAGGTTGCGTGGTGCTCCCAGGTTGGTGCCGCTGATTTCTGCCATCGGCATGAGTTTGTTTTTGCAAGACATTGTGCGTCTGGTGGAAAGCCTGTTTGGAAATTTTAACCGTCCATTCCCAAGTTACATCAAGGGCGACCAACCAGACTTTTTTGCGATCACGCACCCATTGGTCAGTGGCGCGACCATCTCAAACACGACCTTGACCATTTTTGTGGTTGGTGCCATCATGCTGGCGGGTTTGACCTATTTTGTCAATTACACCAAAACGGGTCGTGCCATCCGCGCCGTTGCCCAAGATCAAAGCACCTCGAGCTTGATGGGCATTAACGTCAACAGCATCATCACGGTGACATTTTTAATTGGTGGCGCGTTGGGTGGTGTGGCGGGTGTGCTTTATGCCTTAAAGTTTGGAACGCTCAATCCGTATAGCGGTTTCTTGCCAGGACTCAAAGCCTTTACGGCTGCCGTCCTCGGTGGCATCGGCAGCATTCCTGGAGCCATGCTCGGCGGTGTGGTGCTAGGTTTACTCGAGCAACTGGCAGCACAGTACATCAGTTCATCGTATAAAGACATTATTGCCTTTGGACTGCTGATTTTAATCTTGATTTTTAGACCATCTGGTTTACTTGGTCGTAAAGTATCGGAGAAAGTATGAGTCAGCCTGTCAAACCAAAACGGGATTTTACGATTCCCGTGGTGATGTTTGCGTTAATCACCTTTTTCCTCAAATTTTTCGTTTTTAAGGGCATCACGTTTATTGACAGTATGATTTTCTTGACGTTTATCTCGAGTTTATACTTTCTGATCACGTTCCCAATGAATAAATATCTTCAAATCGTGATGGGAATTCTGATTTTATTTGTTGGAATTCCTTTGATTGGGTTTCAAAATACCTCGAGCATCAATGTCGTGATTGATATTGCCATTTATGCCGCTTTGGCACTTGGTTTAAATATTGTGGTTGGGTTTGCAGGTCTGCTCGATCTGGGCTATGTTGCCTTTTTTGCGGTTGGGGCATACCTCTGGGCAATTTTTGGCTCAAATCAAGCCACCGAATTATTCGGTTGGCAACTTCCAGAAAATGGTTTCTTTTTCATAGCACTTGTTGCGGTCTTGGTCGCGGCAATGTTTGGTGTTTTACTCGGCTTACCAGTCTTGCGTCTTAAAGGCGATTACCTTGCCATCGTGACGCTCGGTTTGGGCGAAGTGATTCGGGTCATTGCCAACAATAATCCTGGTGGGCTGACCAAAGGTTCGGTGGGCATTGACAGCATCCAACAACCGCTGCACACCTTCACCAATTCGTTGGGCGCAGAAGGTTATAAATGGCAATCCATCGTTTTCTATGTGATCGTTTTGGCGGTCATTGCGGTCGCTATTGTGGTTACCAATCGCCTCGATCAAAGCCGTATCGGTCGGGCTTGGACTGCTATTCGTGAAGATGAAATTGCCGCTCAGGCGATGGGCATTCCTCTGGTGGCAACCAAACTTGTCGCATTTGCCACAGGCGCAAGTTTTGCGGGCATTATGGGCACTATTTTTGCCGCAAAACAAAGTTTTGTCGATCCAGCCTCGTTTGATGTCAATCAATCCATCGGTGTTTTGGCAATGGTGGTGCTCGGCGGATTGGGTTCAATTCGCGGCGCGGTAGTTGGTGCAGCCGTGGTGACAAGCCTCAACCTTGTCGTGCTGCCGACACTGGCAATTGAATTTAACAACCTGCGCCAGAGCGGTGCATTGAATCTGCCACCACAGTTTGAGGTTTCAAAATATCAACGGCTAATTTACGGCATCATCTTGATTGTCATGATGATCTACCGTTCGCAAGGGCTGGTTCCAGCCAGCCGTAAGCACATCGAAGTGGACGATGCCCACGCTGGCAAGGGCGCAATGCAAGGAGGCGACTGATGCTTCTTGATGTCAACGCGGCACGAAAAATTTTCGGCGGTCTGGTCGCCGTGAACGATGTAACCTTGCAAGTCCCCGAAAAAGCCATCATCAGCGTGATCGGACCAAACGGCGCTGGTAAAACCACGTTTTTTAACATGATTACCGGCATTTACCAACCCGACGGCGGCACGATCAACTTCAATGGCTCGAGCATCGTCGGTTTACGCCCAGATCAAGTGGTTGAACGCGGCATCGCCAGAACGTTTCAAAACATCAGGTTGTTCGGTGCGATGACCGTGCTCGAGAACGTCATGGTGGGTCGTCACGTGCGCAGCAACACGCGTTATATCGACGCGATCTTGCACACCAAACGATTCCGTGACGATGAAGCCTCGAGCATCACGCGCGGTATGGATTTGTTGCGTTTTGTCGGCTTGGATGTCAAACGAAACGAACTTGCTGCCAACCTGCCTTACGGCGAACAACGCCGCCTCGAGATTGCCAGAGCGCTGGCGACCAGTCCGAAAATGATTTTGCTCGATGAACCCACCGCAGGCATGAACCCAAACGAAACAGAGGAGACCAAACACCTGATTCGCCGTCTGCGTGACGAGGGCAACATTACGGTGGTTTTAATCGAGCACGACATGCGCGTGGTCATGACGATTTCGGACAATGTCACGGTCCTCGATTACGGCACCAAAATTGCCGAGGGTTTACCGGCAGCCGTGCGCAGCAACCCCAAAGTGATCGAAGCTTACCTGGGCGCTGGGGCTGCCGCAGGCAATTTTGGACTCGAGAAAACCGAGCCGAACAGTGCTGGAGGTGCCGTATGAACACCAAACCTTCAGAGGTGATGCTCGAGCTGAAAAACGTCAATACTTTTTACGGGCAGATTCATGCGTTAAAAGGTATTTCGTTTACGGTCAACAAAGGCGAAATCGTGACCTTGATTGGTGGCAACGGCGCTGGTAAAACCACGACCTTGCGCACCATCTCGAGTTTAAAAACCCCTAAATCTGGTGAAGTGATTTACAAAGGCAAAGCGCTTCACACCACGCCCACCCACGACATTGTCAAACTGGGCATGGCGCACGTTCCAGAGGGACGACGGATTTTTCCGCGTTTAACAATCCGTGAAAACCTCGAGATTGGCGCTTTTTCGATCAACGGTAAAGACGTGATCGAAGAACGGATTCAAAGTGGTTACAAAATTTTCCCGCGCCTTAAAGAACGCGAAAAACAGTTGGGTGGCACGTTATCAGGTGGCGAACAACAAATGCTTGCTTTCGCTCGAGCCTTGATGATTGACCCTGAAATGATTTTGCTGGACGAACCAAGCATGGGTTTATCACCGCTTTTTGTGGAAACAATTTTTGACAGTATCCGTGCTTTAAATGCGGCTGGTAAAACGATTTTGTTGGTCGAACAAAACGCGCTGATGGCGCTCGGTATTGCTAATCGCGGCTATGTTCTGCAAACTGGCGAGATTGTACTTTCGGGTACGGGCAGTGACCTTGCCCAAAATGATGAGGTGCGTAAAAAGTACCTTGGCGAAGATTAAAACTCGAGCAGTAGTTGAACGGTGGCGCATTTCGGTGCGCCATTTTTTTACGCTTGTTTTTGCTTCAATTCGGTGTACAGGTTTTGATACTCCTGATTGCTAACTCCAGATTCCAAAGCTAAAAAGTCAATAGCCTGCTCGATGGTTTCAAAAATATGATGTTCAAACTGTTGTTCTGGTTGATCGGACTTGAAAACCAATGATTCAATCTCAAGGTCAACTTTGCTGTCACCATTGATGAACAACCTAACGCAAGTTTCTTGATTTTCACCGCCACTATATTTTGGGTGCGCAGAAAAGCGACTGCTCCAGACTTCGAGAAATAACTGCATTGCACGGTTTCCACGGTGTTGAACTTGACTGGGTTTCATCATTTTTGATTGCCCTTTAAGCATAGAACTTACGCACTTTAAGAAATCAATCCCGAAAAATTGCGATCACTACATCCGCGTTCCAACGTAGGGGCGAGGCATGCCTCGCCC
>JANMUC010000111.1:0-2814 GCA_031391225.1 Deinococcales bacterium | reverse complement strand
GGGGTAATGTCCACGTCCCATTGCACCGCATCTTTGGCAACGACCACATCCAATCTCGAGACGCTGCCCAAACCTCCAGCCACGCCCACAAAAACGATGGCATCAGGCTTGTGCTCGAGTATTGCGCGTTGCGTGTTCATGGCAGCCGCGACCTTGCCCACACCCGTTCCAACAATCACAATCCCAGGCAGCTTTTTCTCGAGCGGCGCAACTTCTGAACCCATCGCCGCCAGCAAAATAATTTTCTTCATTGGCTCGAGACCCCATCAGGAATCCGCACGGTTTCTTGCACCACAAGACCTTGTTCGAGGACTTTTTTTGCCCAGTCTTTGGCGTTTTGAAGATTGTGATCGCGGTAATTGCCACACTCGAGTTCGGACACCCCAGGAATCGCTTGGTCAAAATCGCGCACGAATGCCAGGGTTTTCTCGAGCGCCACCTTCACAGTTTCGGGGTTTTGCTCGCCGTCCATGACCATGTAAAACCCAGTCCGACAACCCATTGGGGAAATGTCGATGATCCCAGTCAAATGATCGCGCAAATTTCCTGCCAGCAGATGCTCGAGCGTGTGCATTGTGCCAGTGCCAAGAAATTCTTGATTGGGTTGCGCCAGGCGCAAATCGAATTTGGTGATTGTGTCACCGCTAGGCGTCAGGTGTTTTCCCGCCACACGCACGTAAGGGGCGCGGACTTTGGTGTGATCGAGATTGAATGACTCTACTTTTGCCATGAGCTGATTATAGTCTTTGCAACGTCCAGTGTTTTGAGTGAATAAACTCAAAGGTTCAAGGTGGCTCTACGAACTCTTGTAGCTCGAGCCACAAAAAACCCGCCCTGAATCAAAAGGGCGGGTGGGAAAAGCTTCGGCTACCAGAGTGATCGACAGGGAGGAGTCTGAATCAACTCGAGCCAAAGCAAGGGGTTGGTTTAGGCGTTCTTGCGGGACAGCTTGAAAAAGCGTGGGAGTTGAAGTTTGAAAACTCGAGCGATTGGATTTTGTGCGGCACGAATTTCGCGTGCGACCTGGGCTTGGCTTTGCATGCTTTGAATGCGTTCTTTGGCAAAATAAAGTTCAGCGGACATGGTGTTCTCCTTGATAATTGAGCGAAGGCTTTGGTTTGGTCGTCTGTTTTGTGCGCTCGAGTGTCCGGTTTTTTCTGAACCCGAGGGCGCGTTAAGAGGTTTTCAACACGACCTCCTTTCTTGGGTTTAGTTTAGGTTTTGTTTAACTTTTGTGCATTTGCCGATTCGCTTAGGTTGCTCTGAATCAAATGGCTTATTGCACTCCTAAAGTTTGCGGTTTTGCTTTACCAGACTGCTGTTTTGTGCCTGACTCGAGATTATTGCTCGAGTCAGCTTTTAGCTGCACCACGATTTCGCTTTGATTGTGGGTTGTAAGTGGGGCTGAAGTTTGAAGCTTGGCTGATTTTGGGGGGAAAAGTGGGGACGAGTGGTAAAAAGTGGGGATGTCGTGCTAAAGTGACTGCTATCAAAAACGCCCTTGGTGTGGGCTTGAAACCCAAATTGGTGAATGAAAACACCATGAGTCGGGTGGGAGCGAGTGGGAAATGCCGTTCGGAGAGTACCCTTACACAATCGATGACAAAGGACGGGTGGTGATTCCGCCAGCCTTTCGTGACTTTCTCGACGATGGCATGGTCTTGACGCGCGGGATGGAAGGTTGCCTGTACGTTTTCCCCAGCGCCGAATGGAAACGCATCGAAGAGGCACTGATCGATTTGCCACTCAACGATAATTCTGGTCGTGCCTGGGTGCGTTTTTTCTATTCGGGCGCGAGCAAAGTGCGGCTGGATAACCAAGGTCGTGCCAGCGTGCCAAACACCTTGCGCACCTTTGCCAACCTCGAGTCTGAAGTCATGATCGCGGGCGCACCAAAGCGCCTGGAGGTTTGGAACACCGACCGTTGGACTGCCAGCATCGCCGAGATTCAAGCCATGCCGCCCGCCCAGGACACCCTGCCAGAACCATTGCGGAGGCTGGTCGGATGAGCAGCATTATCAACACGGAACTATCACACGCGCCAGTCTTGCCGCTCGAGGTGCTTGAAGGCTTACAACCGGCACCTGGAAAAACCATTTTGGATGCCACGCTCGGCGGCGCGGGTCACACGCGATTGCTACTCGAGCGCGGCGCAAACGTGAT
Organism: Deinococcales bacterium; assembly: GCA_031391225.1. Lineage (GTDB taxonomy): Bacteria > Deinococcota > Deinococci > Deinococcales > JAAFIG01 > JANXTZ01. Next base: position 651 of record JANMUC010000111.1, on the reverse strand, counting down.
TGGCGTCGATCAAGACCCATTCGCCCTCGAGCGTGCCAGTAGTGCGAATTTACCAAATCTCGAGGTGATTGAAGGCAATTTTCGTGACCTCGAGACATTGCTTGACGGGCGCAAAGTTGATGGTGTCTTGATGGATTTGGGCGTCTCGAGTTTTCAACTCGATGATCAAGACCGTGGGTTTTCATTTCATACCGATGCGGCGCTCGACATGCGCATGTCGCAAGCTGGCGAAAGCGCTTATGACGTGGTGAATGACATGGTCTTTGAGGATTTAGCCAGAATCATTTATGAGTTTGGTGAAGAACGCCACTCGAGACGCATTGCCCGTGGGATTTCTGAAGCGCGTGACAAAGCCCCAATCGAGAGTACCAAGCAACTTGCCGAGATCATCAAACGCGCCTATCCAGGTGGTCACGCGCGGGGCATTCACCCAGCGCGGCGCACCTTTCAAGCCTTAAGAATTTATGTCAACGACGAACTTGGAGCGCTCGAGGCTGGCTTAAAGGCGGCGTCAAACGTCTTAAATCCCGATGGTCGTTTGGCGGTCATCAGTTTTCACTCGCTCGAGGACCGGATTGTCAAGCATTTCTTGCGCGACAGTGGCGATTTTGAAGCGTTAACCAAACGCCCAATCGAAGCCAGCGAAGCCGA
>JANMUC010000083.1:0-15987 GCA_031391225.1 Deinococcales bacterium | reverse complement strand
ACCCATTTTTTTGGCGCGATAACATCATTTTTGGCGCGATAATCCGAATCGCGCCATTCTGAGGTTTCAGCTCAAGAAACTTAAATTACACGACCAGGAAATCAAATACGGTAAATCCTTGAAACGTATTTCAACCGCTTGAGATCATGAACGAAAATTCGCTACACTAATCCTCGTGAGGTAAATCATGATAACCATGCCAATTCCTGCGTCTGAATCAGAAATTCAAAAACTATTCGATGCCCTCGAGAAAGGTGAAACCATCACCGTCGAAAAAAACGGCTTACCGTTTCTCGAGTTAACGGGTAAAAAAACAAAAACTGGTGGTTGGTCGGCTGGAATATTGGAATTTATGCAGAATCCAAATCCAGACTGGCATCTGGAGCCTGATTTTTTGCCTCCAAAAGAGTTCGTGACTGAATTTTACAATCCATTTGCCGAAAATAAAGACCAGTGACTTATCTTCTCGATACGGACACGATCAGTTTTTACGTTAAACGTCATCCAAATGTTTTGAAGCATTTCAGTCAAGTTGATCGCTCCGAAATCGTAATTAGCTCAGTCAGCACAATGGAAGTTGAATATGGATTCATGCTGAACCCACAAAGTCGTCAACGCTATGAATCGATCTTTCAGCAACTTATTGGCGAGGTTCAACTGACTGATTTTACCGTACTGGATGCGTTTTTCACCTCAAAAATACGGGCTGAACTTAGGTCGCAACCCACTGGTAAATACGATATTTTACTGGCTGGAACGGCAATTGCTCGAGATTTGATCTTGCTCACGAATAACACCAAGGATTTTGCTCGGATTGAAGGTTTAAAACTCGAGAATTGGATGCAAGGGTAGACTTTCAACCCAAGCCCATACCTGAGAGGTTTCTCGAGCGTTTAGATGTAGAATAATTTAAAATCCTGGTCCTGAAATGATCTCCCAAAAACCATTTTCGTACTCGAGGGTGTACACGGCTGGCATCGGCATGAAGAGGTGAAAGGCACAATCCACACTAGGTTCAATTTTGTTGAGAATAAGCGAAAAAATTGTGCCATGACCACCAATCACAATTGTGCCGCTCGAGTGGGTCTGAGCCAGTGTCTCGAGCGCTCCAAACCCTCGAGTTTGGGTTTCACGTAGGGTTTGAGCACCTGGAAGCGCAAAATCAAAATCTTGCCAGGATTGCTCAAGCACTTCGCGCCAATTGGGAATTGGTTCTGGAGAAAGCATGTGCTCAACAAATTCGTGCATTGGGATCACTTCCAAACCTCGAGCATCCGCAAAATCCTGCACGGTTTGCATGGATCGAAGCATCGGACTCGAGTAGACCGCATTAAGCTCGAGGTTCTGAAAACCATTTGCCCGCAAAAGCGCATCTCGAGCGCCAGATTCGTTTAAGGGACGGCTGAATTCATCAAACCCTGGCGTGCCTGGAAGCACAGGTTCGGCATGACGTACAAGTAAAACCGTTAACATGGCACTGTTTTACCATTTCATCCCCCTTCATTCGTGCTACACTCTTTCGGGCGCTCGAGCCAACACGCCCGAGAATTCACGCCTTTCATCGCCGCCCAACTCGAATCTCGAGTATCGGGCGAGTTTTTTGGGTTTGTAACTTTCTCAGCCCGACTCGAGGTTTTTCATGCAGGAATTTAGGAACATTGCCATCATCGCTCACGTTGACCACGGTAAAACAACCCTGGTGGACGGTATGCTCAAACAAACCCACACCTTCAGAGACAACCAAGTGGTTGCCGAACGCGTCATGGACTCGAACGATCTCGAGCGTGAACGTGGCATCACGATTTTGTCCAAGAACACCGCCGTGTTGTTTCATGACATCAAGATCAACATCATGGACACGCCTGGTCACGCCGATTTCGGTGGCGAGGTCGAACGCGTGCTCGGCATGGTGGATGGCTGCTTGTTGCTGGTGGACGCCGCCGAAGGTCCAATGCCGCAAACCCGTTTTGTCTTGAAAAAAGCACTCGAGCTTGGTTTGCACCCGATTGTGGTCATCAACAAGATTGACCGCAAAGACGAGCGCATCACCGAAGTCGTTAACCTGACGTTTGACCTGATGGCGAACTTGGGCGCAACGGACGAACAACTCGATTTCCCAATTATTTACGCGATTGCCCGCGAAGGTAGGGCATTTGCCGACTTGAACGCTCCCAAAGAAGACCTTGACGAACTGTTTGAATTGATTGTCAAGCACGTTCCACCACCAGCCACCGCCGTTGATAAGCCATTTCAAATGCTGGTCACCAACCTCGATTATTCCGATTACCTGGGACGCATTGCTCTGGGGCGTATCACTCGCGGTAAGGTCAAACGCAACGAGTACGTCATGTTGATGCACAAAGACGGTTCGACCAGCAAAGCCAGGGTTTCACAACCGTTCACCCACATGGGTTTGCAACGGCTCGAGGTTGAAGAGGTTTACGCAGGCGATATTGTGGCGCTTTCGGGACTCGAGGATGTTGGCGTGGGCGACACCGTTGCCGATTTTGCCGACCCTGAAGCCTTGCCAACCATTACCGTGGACGAACCAACCGTTTCGATGACTTTTGGTCCAAACACCAGCCCGTTTGCGGGCAAAGAGGGCAAGTACGTCACCAGCCGTCACATTCGTGATCGTTTGTTCAAAGAAGCCCAAACCAACGTGTCGCTTCGCGTCGAAGAAAAAGGCGAAGATTACGTGGTTTCGGGACGCGGCGAACTTCACCTTTCGATTTTGATCGAAACCATGCGCCGTGAAGGTTATGAAATGCAAGTTTCGACGCCGCAAGTCATCACTCGCATGATTGACGGTGTCAACCACGAACCTTACGAGCATTTGGTGATTGACGTTCCTGAGGGCAAAATGGGTCCAGTCATGGAAACCTTGGGTTCACGCAAGGGCGACATGATCAACATGGACAACCAAGGCGGACGCGTGCGCCTCGAGTATAAGATTCCAGCCCGCAGTTTGTTTGGTTTTCGCACGCACTTTTTGACCATGACCCAAGGCGAAGGCATCATGAATCACGTTTTCGACGGTTACGCCCCAATTGCTGGCGATATCAAAACCCGTCAAAATGGCAGCTTGGTCGCCATGGAACCAGGTAATGCGTTCGCATACGCGATTTGGAAGCTCGAGGATCGTGGTGTGTTCTTTATTGAACCTGGCGCGGAAGTCTATATTGGTTTGATTGTCGGCAGCAACGGACGTGCCGGCGATTTGAACGTCAATGTTTGCAAATCTAAGAAACTGACCAACATGCGCACCAGTGGCGCAGATGATGCCGTCAGCCTGACCCCAGTGCGTCCGATGAGTCTCGAGGAAGCCCTTGAGTACATTAGTGACGATGAACTTGTGGAAGTCACCCCGCAAAGCATTCGTCTGCGCAAGCGTGTACTTGAACCCAACATGCGTAAGTAAGTCTCGAGTTTTAAGGTTTAATCCCACCGTGAATTATGGTGGGATTTTTTTGATACTCGAGGTTTTAGGGTTGACGCAGTTGAATCACAATCTCTTTGTCTTGTGGCACATTAACGGTCACATCGCCTGGGGCAAAATTGGGCATACTGACCCGCACTTTGTACACGCCAGGGTACGGGAACAAGACTGGACCTGGAATGGTGGCAAGCAACGCACCCGATGCGAGGTTGGCTTTACTTGGCGCAGAAATCACAGTCAACCGCGCCGTCTGGTTACTTGAGGATTTCACCACAAAATTCACAATGCTGTTTTGACTTGGGTTGCTGATTGACGGGGTTTGAATGCTGTTGCCTGTTGTGGGTTGTGGAGGTTTTCGGGTTATTAAAACAATGACAAGAATTCCAAGCAGCACAGCAATGACCAGTGCAATTGGAAAGATGAACGGGTTGTTTTTTGGGCGCTCGTAAGGCTTGACGCTGCGCCAGGAATCGTCGTCATCAAAGCCCACGCGGATGGTGTTGCTGGGCGGTTGCCCGTCTTTGTACATCACGACCCCTGGTTCAATATTGCCGTCGGTGGTTGGCAAGGGCACAGGTTCGTGCTCGGGGCGAACGCTTGGCACAATATCGGGTTCGTCTGCGGCAAGGTTTTCTGGTTCGCGCAGGTCGTGTTCTGGTTGGGACAGGCTGTTTGGCTCGAGGGATTCTGATGGGGTGGCTAAGGCTGGATGCTCGAGCGGCATCACTTGATTCAATGATGTTGGCGGGGCGGGGGCTTGTGCCTCACCAATCTGGATGGTTTCTGGAGCTTTGCCAACGGCAATAATTTTGACACCCTCATCAATTGGAGAGGGATCAAAGGTTTGAATTGGTTCAAGCTTTAAAGGCTCTGGAGCGTGAATGCCTGGAGTCTCGAGCGTTTCTGACACAACTGGCAGCCTGTTATCAAGTTTTTCAGATTTGGTTTCAGAATCAATTACTTGATCCAGATGTACGGTTTTGACTTCCGGTTTCAAGGTTTTTTTGCCAATCACCTGTTCAAGCGCAATCACCAGCTCGAGGGCGGTTGGGCGTTCTTGAGGTTTGGGGTTGAGGCAATGCCCAATCAGGCGTCCCATCTCACCATCTAATAACTTACGCGGATCGCCTTTGCCGAAAGCTTGCATGGTTCGCGCCCAAGCGAACACGTCGGCGGCAGCCGTGCCTTGCCCCTCGGGCGGGGTGAAATCGGGATTTGGGTTCTGCCAGTGTAAACCCCAGCCCTCGAGCAACAAATGGTCACCCTGGACAAAAAAGTGATTCGGGTTGAAATCGCCGTGCACCAAACCACCACCGTGTGCGTCGGATAAAGCTTTGGCACTGCATCTGGTCAACCACTCGAGCCGTACTTGTGAAAGTCCAAGGCGCAACGGCAGATAACCAGGGGCGCTCGAGACCACCACAAAACCCGTATCGTTCTGCATTCCAGTCTCGAGCACCACAGGAATGCTCTCACTGATGACTTCAGCAATGCTGGGCGGTTGCCCTGGCATGGTGTAAACAATCACAGGCATTCCGGTCACGACATCCACACCAGCGAACGTTTGGATGCTTTCAGCCACAGCCGTATCCGTGCCAGATGCCGTACCACTCGAGGATGATCGAAGTGGACGCGTGGCAGCGTACTGCGAAAACGTCTGCATTAAAACCTCACCACCCTGGAGTCCATATCGCATCACTATAAGGGTTAAAGCGTGAGAGGTGGAATCTTGAGTTTCGTTCATTGTCTTCAAGCAGCTTTTACAAGACAATATCTTCAAAACCATTAGGGCTTGTAAATAAGCACCAATCTGAAGCCAATCGAGACAATCCAGTGCCACTCGCGCGGCACTGACTCAAAGGGGGAAAATTACGGGGTTGTATCACTCGAGCCAGGGTTAGGGACCGTCACACCTCAGATTCGGGTTCTTAATCAGCAGTAATTTCGTTACAAACTTCCATTTTTTCGTTGCAAAGCAACGCAGAAACAGGGGACTTCATCTGGGTACTCAGGGTTTTGGCTAAAACCTGAAAGCTGCGTTTAGCAATAGGATTCGTCAAGGTATCAAGGGTTGTTTTGGCGCTCACCACCATTGCCAATTGAAAATCATTGCCATATTTACGCAATTGAAACGATTTATCTTTGGCAGCGCCTTCTTGTCTGGCAAAAACTTCTACGCTCAGAAAATCGCGCATTTTTACAGCTTCGGCTTTTGTAACAGGCAATGTGTAATAAAAATCACCGCCAAGTAACTCGAGTTTCGTGCCATACGAAGGTGGGAGCGCTGCAATAACACGCCAAGCGATCAGTAATAAACCAATGACAGCCGCAACAATCCGAATTTCTTTCATAAAAATCATGCCTTTCTGAAATGACTGATTCGCATTTACTTGGTCGTTGTTAGCAATATCTTTACTGCCACCAAGCCAAACATTGTTGCTGTCCAAAGCAAAACCTGAATCCAGCACGGTGCTCGGTGCTACAACTTTCTAATCCGAAGCTCGAGAATTTTTATTCCGTAAGGTGCGGAATGCTCGAGTTTGAATCTGAATGCGGTATTGCAAAACCAAAAGGGAATGTTTTAGGAATCTCGAGGGTGGAAGCTCGAGCGTTCACTTTGGAGCTTTAAAAACTTGTGGCTAGAAATTCAGAAGTGCTGTTGTTCTCAAACTCGAGTATCAAAGCTTCTTTTTAATCACAAGTGCTGTGCTCTAAACTAAATTAGGAATCTTAGGTGACTGCAACAACTTCTTGGTGAACACGCAAGTCTTGGGGGTTTGATTTGGTTTGTAAAATCATTTTGTCCCCAAGATGCAACTCGAGAAACGCTGTGACCCGCGTTGCGTATTGTTCGGGATGATCTCGGTAAGCGCTGAGATGCGTTTTACCAGATGTGATCCAAGTTTGCGAGGTTGCTTGGGTCACAAGAGCCAATTGCGCGGTGTGACTGCTGGCAATAAACGAATCTTGTGCCGCGTGAATAAAGAAAAAAGCTTGCGAGGCTCGAGCTAAGTTTTTGACGGGTTGGAACGTACCCAAGTGCTGACCGGTCAGAACGCGACTGACCAGCAACGAACCAGTTAAGAAGAACCTGGGCAGCCCACTTAAGCGCGTAAATTGTTCTTGTATGACCATGCCAAAATCGCTAAAGGCACTGTCGGCAACAACGGCAGCAATGGCGGGTTCTTCACTGGCGGCAAGAATCGCACTGACTGCACCGACACTCATACCAATAACCCCAATACGACCAGCTTCAAAACCCATTGATTGCAAGCAATCTACTGCGCCCAGCACATCTAAACGCTCGAGTTTGCCAAAAGTTAAACGCGCAAAAGCGCTTTCGCCATGACCGCGTAAGTCAATCATGAACACGTTAAAACCATGTTCTTTTAAGTGCGTTACCAAACCCGAAGAACTGGCATTAAATTCCCAACCCTTACAAGCGTTGCGTCCATGAACCAGAATCACCACACGGTCAGAATCTGGGCAGGCAACAAAACTACCAACCAGTTTTAACTTGTCCGTTCGAGATTCAAAAGCAATGCTTGCGAAATCATTCGGGATGCTTCTGCGCCTGGCTTTGGTCAACCGAAACGCAACCAGAAAAGTAATTAAACCGTACCCAAGAAATAAAACACTCAATCCGAGCACAAGAAATCCTAAAGGTGTCAGCATCAAAAACCTCTTCTGGTCAGTTCAAACCAAGATTGATTGAGCGATTCGTTGAAACGAGAAAGGTTCTGCCAAAGGCATTTTCATCAAATCACCATCGCTGGGCAGGTCTAACTCGAGCATTAGACCGTTCGATTGAGGCAGTGCATGAAAAACGGCGACTGTTTCACCAGCTTTTGAGCGAATCAAACCAAAAAACTCTCCGAACGCATTGGGTATTCCGCCCACAATCTCGAGTCTTTCGGTGGCAGCACAGAACCCACCAACCAGACAACCCGTGTGATCCATCTCGAGATTGATTTCGCAAGGAACGTTTTCAAGGGTAGCGGTGAAATGTCCAACCAGTGCGTTGTTTGCGTTCATAAAACTCCTTTGATCGCTACAAAGTGTTGCTCGAGAATTTTTGTGATCTAAGCTGTGAGGGTGCACAACCCTAGCCATTCAATCTCATGAAAGGCGGTAGCACAGCTTGCATTGATTGTTCTTAAAGCTCCTCGTGAAAACTTTCGGAGTAACAGAACCCGTGGCAGCGTTACAAGCAATGAATTAAAGGGTTATTTGCACTTCAAATCTTTTACGGACCACCAAAAACCAGAGTGGTTTGGAATCCACCAGTTGCAACCGTTTCCATTGTTGTGCCTCCAAAATCTTGTGCTCCAGTACCAACACTCCAGGTCACAAGACTCGAGGTTGCGTAATTGCTGCTGGGTGTAAAGGTCATTGTGGTGCAATTGATGTATAAGGTTGTTCCGAACAACACACACTCTGGATTCCAAGTGAACGCACCTGTTTTGATGGTTGATCCAACCCGAACTAGAAGGGCAGCTTCTGTGGCTGTTCGGTTCATCATTTCACTAAACGCAATCACTATCCGTGTGTTTGTTGCAATGTTCGTTGTGCCACTTCGAGGTATAACTGAAATTATTTTTGGTGGTGCTTCACCTGCCGTAAATTCAAAACCATACGCTGCTTGTAGTGCATTACCCACAAGATCGGTAGCTGAAATGACCAGGGTTACGATGTACTTTGTGGCTTGGTTTAAACGAGCATTTGGTTGACAACTGGCACTCGAGGGTGTTGTCCAAGTCCAATTGCAAACAATATTTGGTTGTGTTTGGAACGCATTTTCTACCGATGCTTGGTTCATGGGCTTACTGAAATTTAAGACTATTGCCGTGTTGGACAAAACAGCAAATTGTTTATCAATAGGAGTAAAACTGACCAAAGCAGGTTTAATCAAATCTTCAACGGTTGTGATCAGCGCTGCAAACGGATTTTCTAAAGCAACACCAGCCGCACTTTGAGCGCTCGAGGCGAGAATAATGCTGTACTTGGTGGCAAACGATAATGTTGTACTGGGAGTGCAAGTGGCTGTTTGGTCATTGTCAATCCAAACCCAAGTGCAAATGATGGCTGGTACACTCGAGAAAGCAGTTTCGACACTGGTTTTATTCATACTTCTCGAGAAACGCAAGGTGATTTTGCTGTTCAGAGGAACATTTATCTCACCATTGGCTGGTGAACTACTTAGAACAGTGAGTGGGGCGCTGACACTCGAGAATTGCAATGTGGTCGCACCGCCTAAATCATTGCCTGCAACATCTTTACCCGCAATCAAAATCGTGTAGGTAGTGTCGTTTTGTAAGGCTGGTGTAACAAAACTAACCGCTGTATTGCCCGCACTCCAAGTTGGTGTTCCAAGTGTCAATGCACCACTCGAGGCTGTGACTGTACTGATGTTCATGGCTTTAGAAAAAGTCAGTTGCACTTGGGTGTTCAGTGGTACGACACTGGCATTCAGGCTTGGAACGCTCGAGATTAGTGTTGGTGCGGTGGTATCGGGGGCTGTTGGCGTTGCCGAAAGCAAATTGGTGCTGCTCGAGATGTTGCCTGTGGTGTCGGTAGCTTCGAGCTTAAAGTAATACTTTGTACCGTTGGTTAAACCTGTTAAGTCAAAACTGGTTTGGGTTTTGGCAATGGTTTCGGTAGCGTTTTGTTGAGCGGCATTGCTACCCCAACGCAGTGTGTATTTTTCGAGGTCGGGTTCGGTATTTGCAACCCACTCGAGCTTGACTTTACCGTTGTCGGCTGTAGCTTTGAACCCCGTTGGTGCGGCGGGTGCAGTTGTGTCTTTGGGCGGTGGTTCTGGTACGGGTGTGGGCGTACAAGCCAGTAAAGTTGCAAGTAATATGCTTATTAATAATATTTTCATAAATCACCTCAGCCAACAGGCTTTAAGTACTTCACAAGAATTGAAGTTGGAGTTTTGTTGTTTTCTGGATCAGACGCAGTTAATGTGATACGAATAATGCGGAAATCACCGCTAGCAGAACTGGGATCAATACCCAAAACCGTAAAAACATTGACTTGATTATTAGCATCAAGGGTAAGTTTAATTTCTGTTCCAAAAACACCTATTGGATTTCCAGCAGCATCGGCTGGTTGCGAAGCGACAGACCACTCGAGGGTCACAGCACCAAGTTCTGGGTCTTGGGCACTACCAGTTAATGTCACAATTCCATTGACTGCATCAAGATTGACGGTTGGTGATGGGGTAATAATTTTTACTTTATTTGGTGGTACGTTTGCAGGCGTTGCTAACACATTAATAGTCACTGTTTTGATATTATTTAAACCTTGAGGATCAGTGGCTGTAATGGTTAATATCCGCTCTCCTGTGCTCGAGAAAACAGCTTGGATTTCACAACCTGTTTTAGTAAAAGCGTCTGAAACAACATTGGTTGTCCAACTAATGTTGGCACAATTTAACTGATCGTTAGATTCGTTAATGTCTTCAGCATTGGCTTTAAAGAAATAATCCGAACCTTTATAAACTACAGAAGTATTCGTTGGTTCGGAAATACTAACAATCGGGGCTATATTGATAATATTAATAACTTTTGATTGTGTAATACTTGCGCCATCTAAATCGGTGATCCGCGCAGTGATGGTGCGTGAGCCAGGCGTTGAAAAGGCTTTTGAAACCACTTGCCCAGTTCCAAGAACCCCATCGACTGGTAGGCTAGAAGTCCAAGTGACATTGACATTAGCGCCATCTTCAAGGTCTATTCCACTGGCTCGTAATCCAACTGGTCTATTTAAATCACCAGAACTAGGAACATCAAGATTTGCGGTGGGCGTTTGATTACTTGACTGTCCAATTGGGTATGCTCGCTCAAAAATTCGGGCGTTGTAATCAATATCGAGCAGGTCAACACCAATTCCGATATCCACACCGAAGCCGCCGTCGAGTTTTAAGAAAGGTTTGCGTGGGAATGTGGCATCGAGTCGCACAAAGACCTCGGGGCGTATGTAAATCTCGACCAATTCGTAAAACAACAACGAAAATTTAAGATCGGCATAGGCTTTGGTATTTGCCGCGACAATCAGTTTGCTCGAGTCAATCGAGAAGTTATTGTTTAACTCGCTGATGTTACGCCATTCGCCGTTGTATTCAACACCCGCAGTGGCTTCAAAAGATTGTGAAACGCTGACATCAACCTCACCATCAACACTGCCTTTGACCCCAACCTCGAGGGTGATGATGGGTCGAAAGTGTATCGGAACCGGACCGATGGCGAAATCAATCGCTGAGAATCGTATTGTGCCAACCGTAAATTTCTTGTCCACAGCCCAGTTCAGTTTGCCTTTCAGCGTCAAGTTAGAATTTTCGGTGAAGATTGCTTTGGCATAGAAAGTGTCGGATCTGAACAGGCGAATCTTGCCACCGATCTTAAATCTGGTGTTGACGTCCAAAAAACCAGTGAGTGTCACTTGATCCTCTTTGGTATCCAGGTTGCCGTCTTTGTCGTAAAGCACTTTGTTAAAATCGAATCTTGTGCCAATTCGAGGTGTTTTACGCACGTCTGGCGCGGCGATCCGAACTCCTGGTGACAGGTTAACCGCCTGAATGTCAGCATTTGTCAATTGTTTATCGAGATCAAACGAACCTTCCTGAATCGCTTCGTTTAGCTTTGCCTGCCGTGTCTCGAGGATGGTCTTACCGTTCTCTTGACGCACGGCGGTAACTTTACGCAAAAAACCGTCTGGCGCAGTCGTAGTTGGCGAACTGACCACCACATCACCGCTGGCAATGGGTTGTGTCCCAGCAAAAGTTAAGGCATTTGGTTGTACAGTCTCGAGCGCGGCTTGGGCGGTTTTATCCAGCACTTTGGTTGTTGCAGGTATAATGACTTCTGGTGTTGGCGGCGGTGGTGCAGGTGGGGTGACACAAGCTGCAATCGCAGCGCTTAAACCAACCATCAATAGCAAATTTCTAAACCCGTGTTTCATACGTTCTCCTTTTGATGCTGCACTTTCGGGGATTCCGAAGCGTTTTCAGGTAGAAATTCTCGAGTCAATCATCGGTAATGACCTATCCCAATTGCTAGAGGCAATGTCCCAAAATGTCCCAAATGCTTGTCACTATTCGTTTGGGTGAAGTGTGAAGTACAGTGTTTCAATTCTCTTGAGGTTGTGAAAGTTTTAATTCCTGAACAGCAAGTTTTGAAAAATCTAAACCGCAGGTCACACAAAATTTTGCAAATGGTGATGTGATACTGGTGTTGCACCGCACACATTGCTCGAGTAACCGAGTTCCGTCATTGGCACAATAAAGCTCGCCAGAATGTGCGGGTACAGCACGAAAACACTGTGGGCAAAGTCGGTAATGGTTATCCACAACAAATCTCCCAATCACTTGCTTTGATTTCGATCTCGAAATCAGTATTGGGCTTGCTTGGTTTTACTTTGGTTATAAATTAGCTCGAGATGGTTTGAGCTTCCCTATGACGCAAAAAATCGTCTTCCGAAATGGGTATCTGCGTACCAACCTCGAGCAATTGTTCTCGAGCGGCACGGTAGAGCTTGGTCAAGCTCGAGGTTTGCCCAGCGTTTTGATGGGCACGCACCATAAATTCAAGTGCTTCAAGGTCGTAAGGTTCGATCTCAAACCAGATGGTCGCCAATCGTGCGGCTTCTTTGGGATTGCTTTCGGCAAGGATTTCAACTTGGTTTTTCAGGGCATACAGCACGGTTTCTTGCACACCATGCAGCCAACCGCTCCCAAATCCAGCCAGGTACGCACCGCGCCACAAACTCGAGTCATTGGTTTCTAAAAATCCTTCAAGGTCACTCGAGACTGCCCCGAGCGCATAACCGTGGGCTGTGCTTTGCACAACGTCTGCGCCGAGTTGAGCACGTAATTGATAGACCAGTTGCTTCAGGGCAGATTTGCCTTCGACATCGGTAAGTTCTGGATAAAGTGCCTGGGTAATGTCGGCAGTGGCAGCTTCCGAGCGCCCAGCAACACGAGTCTCGAGCAGGTACGCGAGGCATTCGAGGCGTTTTCGTCCTCGATATTTAATTTGGGTTTGTTGCTCGAGCAGGTTGACGTTGCCAAGCACTTGAAAATAAAGCAAGTGCTTGGGTGGTGCTAGAACTTGCGTTTCTCTTCCAATAAATTCTTGGATATGACCGTGTAGTTGGCGTTCTTGAAAGTACTGCAATTGGTTTTGAAAGGCAGGTTGGTCATTTTGAAGCTCAAAAGTATGTAACAAGATCAGGTTGATTTCTACTTCCGCATCCATCTTCTGCGCAATGTTTAAAGCATGTTGTAGGTCTTTTAGTGCAGCTTTTTTGTCACCAATTTTTTTGTAAATACGACCACGTAACAAGGACACGGCTGCCTCGAGTGGTGCAACTGCTTTACTTTCGACAACATCAATGGCTTGATTGCAAAGGCTTAAGGCTTCTACCAAACTGCCAAACCGTAACTCGACTTCACTACAACCCAAGAAACCAAGGGTTAAACTGAGTGGGGTTTGTTCTTTCCGATCCAGAAAAAAGGCTTCATTGCTGTATTTGCGTGCCATAAAAGCGCTGTATGGTTTATCCCAAATACAGTACAAGCGTGTCAGTGCTTCAGCACACGAAGAAATAGCACTTGGGAAATTTTGGCGAATGTGAATATCTCGAGCCTCCAATAAAGTTGTTTCGGCAGCTTGGTATTCACCCAGGTCTGTTTGCAGCATTCCAAGAATGTTTTGCATCCATGCACCGCGCACAACGTGTCCGACTTGAGTTATAAGCTGCAAAGCTTGCGAAATACTTTCTTTGGCTGCCACATAATGACCCAATGTCCGTCCGATGTTGGCACGGTTGTACAAAAAAACTGTTAAAGAATCGAGCATCTCGAGGTGCTTGGCTTGGATCACCAATTCACCAAGTAATTTATAGGCTTGTTTTAATTCGCCGCGCATGATGGCAGCGTTGGCTTGCTGCTCAAGCAAGCCAACACGTTCTTGTTGGGTAAGGTCAGACCGACCCAGCGCTTGGCTTAACATAACATTGCCCTGTTCGGGTTGACCCATTTCTCGAAAGGCAATCACCACCCGTTCTAAGGTGCTTGCTCGAGCGACAGTGTGCAAATCAGGGTTTTGTTGCCAGTATGTGATCGCTTCCCGATAATTTGCTGCTGCAACCAGTGTTTCAAAGTACATTGCTTTCCAACGGTTGGTGGCTTGTTGTTTGCTAGACATGGCTGATAATGCTGCAAATCCTTTTGGTGTTTGACCCGTGCCGTAAGTGGATCTGACGAGTATCCACACAGCATCCAGGTCATTGGGCATTAATGAAACCGCTAAGTCAGCAACTGCACTAGGGTCACGACCAACTTTCAAAAGCGCTTCACCCGCACGAATTGCCGCTTCCACTTGTTGATCTAAGGGCAATAACTTCACAGCTTGGGTTTGCAATTGAGCCTGAAGCGTTCGTTTCCCTAAGCGTTCAGCTTGGGCTGCCGCCAACCCGAGCAAATGTGCCGCTTCGTGGTTTGGCAATTGTGCCAAGTCTAAAAAACTGGCAGCAACATCGGGTTGGGTTGACTTAAGAATCCGAATTGCTGCTCTTGCCAGACGCTCTTTTTCTAATGGTAGAATTTGTTGTAGCGCCACCTCTTGAAACAACGGATGGGCAAAGACGTTGCCAATCAAGAGTTTTTGTTCTTGCAAAACACGGCGCTGAGTCGTCCATTCTGCAAACGCTAAACCAGACAGTGCACACCAAGTATCGTCAAAATCGGCGAACGGCTCGACAGGTAATATGACCCTCGAGCTGAAGACGGCTGCGAGCGCCTGGTCATGACCGATTCGTGCCAGACGCTCTTCAATCAAGGCTTGAATACTGCTGGGTAAGAAACTATTGCTCGGTACACGCCAATGCCACCCTGAACCATCAGACCAGAGGCAACCTTGGCGGGTTAAATAGCGCAAAAATTCTAAGGCAAACAATGGATTGCCATTGCTGCGGTGTTCGATCCAATCTTTGGCTTCACTTGGCAAACTTGTACCAAATTCTTGCTCGAGTAAAATCTGAATTTCTTCTGGTAGCAACACCTCGAGGTTGAGTTGGATGCCAGTGCTTGCCAGTTGAGTTCGGCTGGTGGTGAATACACCCACCCCACGCACACGACCAAGCGCTTGTAGCAAATGGGTATGTTGCGTTCGTTGTTCGTTGGTCATTGTATGTAAATCCTCAAAATGCAGCACGAATGGGGCAAGGTTGGTCAGGACGGCAATCAGGGTCTCGAGTAAAGTTTTAGCTGGAATACTTTCTAAACGCTGAACTTTCTCGCACTGGGTTTCAGCCCAGCTTGGCAATTTCTGGGCTTGTGGCAAGGCACGTAAAATTGTTTCTCCTGAAGCGCTGGCAGCAATACTTAAACACCGACAAGCAATCTCCCGAAGTACAGCTTGTGCAGTGTGGGTTTTGCCAATTCCAGGTTCGCCAAAAAGACCTACAATGACACTGGTTTTTTTGGAAAGTATGGGTTTAAAGCGTTTAACAATAGCTTGCACAGCTTGGTCACGGTTCATAAACACTTGCTGCCTTGCCCATTGTTGACCTCGGGGTGTATTGCACAAATCTGTGTCTCTTGGTCAATCATGCCCGATGAATTGTCCCAATTGCTAGAGGTAATGTCCCAAAATGTCCCAAGGTTTGGTCACTACTCTCTTGGGTTAAGCACGGCGTAGAGTCTTAACATGAGCAGTCTTAGGGTAGGCTTCTCGAGGATACACATGAACCCAACCACTTTATCCAAAGCAGTTGTTGACCATAAAGGCTGGTTGTTAAAAATTTCTTTTGTGGTGGCTCGAGTTTTGTGGGTGCTACTGGCAGGGCTGGTAGTGGCGTTACTGCTGATGTTTACAATTTATTTTTGGCAAGTCAATACCACCAAAGCCTGTTTCGATCCTGGTTGCCTGCCGATACTCGAGCCTAAGAGTTTAACCATGCAAATTTATGCTTTACTGTACGGATTTTCTTTTGTCGTTCCAGCTTTTATTTGGGTACTGCTGGCAATTTGGTTGTTCTTAGCTCAACCCAAAAAACTTTGGAGTTACGTTTTTTCGTTGTTCTTTTTACTTGGTTGGTACAGCGAAATCAGTGTTCAGTACATTCGTGGTACGTTACCTGATGCCTTAAAATTTAATCTCGAGTTGCTCAAATTAGGTGGGTTGTACTCGTCTGAAGCGGCAGCTTTTTTGCGTGGCGTCCTCAAATTGCTGGCAGATAATTTGTTGATGCTGTTGATTTTTGCTTTTCCAAACGGCAAGTTATTTCCAAAATGGTCACGGTTTTATTTGTTGGTACTGTTCATTTTTTCACTTGGTTATTCGTTGCCTTTTTTACGAGAAACAAACTGGAATTATTCTAAGTGGGTCTTTCCCTTCAATGGTAGTGGTTGTGCATCATACTGACCCCAGTGGTCGTTTAGGGAACACTTGGACTCGCAGTAAATCCAGAACACTCCAAACTCGAGCAGCCAAACCAATCGCCATCGCAGGAGTCCGATCCTCAAACAACCGCCTTCCAAC
>JANMUC010000068.1:0-1372 GCA_031391225.1 Deinococcales bacterium | reverse complement strand
TGGACGTTTTTGAAACGCCTTGCAAGAATGTCTTTTTCAACGGTGTATGCGTTGAAGCAAGGGTTGTTGGATGAGTACATGCGTCAGGAGTTGAAATCACCTTCAATTCGATTCAGTGCGTAAGTCCTATTCTATCAAAATAAGCACCTCGAGCCTATCGAAAATCAGTTTTAAAAGAGGACACCATGAACAAAACACGTTATGCCGAAAAGCAACGAAAACCCGAATCTGCCCCACAAACCCAAAGCCTATTCGAGAACACCAAACCGACCCAGAACGAAGCTGGCGCGGAATCAAAGCACCATTTTGAATCGATCAATGTGTTCTCGTCATCGACGCCCACGAACAACCAAGCTATTTTACAAGCCGATTTCGGCAATGCAAACCAACGCGCAGAATCATACGGATTTGACTTCCAACCATCGGGCGGCGGTGAAAGCATTCATCAATCCGCCTTGGCAAAAATGCAAGACTCTTTTGGTCAAGATTTCTCGAGCGTCAAAATTCATCAAGACGGACAAGCCGAAAAAATGGGGGCTCAAGCGTTCACGGTCGGTGAAGACATTTACTTCTCGGGCAGCACCTACAACCCCCAAGACCCATCGGGTCAACAACTGCTTGGACACGAACTGACCCATGTGGTGCAACAACGCGAAAATCGGGTTCATGCGCCCGACACTGGCGGGGCTGCCACCGTTTACCAAGACCCTTCACTTGAAAAAGAAGCCGATCAATTTGGCACTGATGCCGCCGCAGGCATCAAAGTACCCACGTCTGCTGCGAATCCTGCCAACGCAACGCATTCAGCGATCCAACAAAAACCGGTGCTTCAACCACTGATCCCCGCCGGAATTGCCGCCCTCGGCACGAGTATCATGACTTGGGCGGGCACTGAAGCCACCGCCACTGCCATTGGTACGCTGGCAACCCTTGGTGGCGCTGCGGCATCGGCTGGTTCAGCCATTGGCAGTGCCATTGCGCCAGGACAAACAGGGGTTCAGGAAGTACAGATTCAACCCTGGATGTCCGACGCCGACAAGCACAAACTCGAGTTTATCATTCAATGCAAACTGGTCAACGCCTACGTTGACGCCTGGGTTCGGGCGCACCCTGATGTTGATTTGTCTGCAACCGACGTTCCCGAAACTGCATCAACCACCACCACAACTTCGACCACCACCCCAAATCCAAGCCCAACACCAGCAACTCCAGGAAGTCCAACCCCTGCAACGCCAGGAACTCCTGCACCTTCGGCTGGCTCAACCACCACAACTGCCGTCACAACTCGAGACGGCAGCGCTGCGGCTGGTGGAGGTGGTGTTGATACCGCCATCGCCAATGCCGTGAAAGCCCAAGTTCAGATGGAAGTCGA
>JANMUC010000059.1:0-13097 GCA_031391225.1 Deinococcales bacterium | reverse complement strand
CACGCAGCAAGGTGTTGTCTTGCCAGTTGCGTGACACCTCGAGGATCGAACCCAAATAACCGATCACGCTGTAAATGCCTTTGTTCGGATTGAGCGCAAACCAGTTTTCTGCACTGCCTTCATCGAGCTTGGGTGGCTTGCCAGGGTTGGTTTTGATGTCTTTGTTAAGCCAGTAGTCTTCGTTATTGACGTTGGCGTGTTGTGCTTCGGCACTTAATTTGGTGTCGTCTGGAGCATCAATTGGTTTGGCGATTGCGCCAGTCAGGTTAAAGGCAAATGTTGGATGGTCTGGAATGGCTTGGTCAAACAGGTGAATCGGGAAATTGCTGGTGATGCCACCATCGGTAAACCACATTTGTTCAGGTTTTCTTTCTTCTGGTTTTTTGTTCAGTTTCCAACCCCACAACGGCACAGCCGAGAACAACACTGGAAACGATAAACTCATGCGCACTGCAAGTATCACCGGCAGGTTTTCGTCAAGTGGTAAAGCCAGAATCTCTTTTTCCCGAAAAAATTTATTTTCGACTGTCTTTGAATTTGGTCGAGGATTTTCAACCATCCAGTCTAAAACATACTCGGGCAAGTAATCTTTAAGGTCAGATTTCCTGAAGTACAAGTATTGCGTGGAGGTCGGAAATTCGTAGGGTCTGCCGTGGGTTAAGGAGGTTGTAATCAAGCGCAAGTCAATTTTTTCTTCGCTTAAATCTTTAAACGTCAGTGGCTTGCCCTCGGTCATTGCCAAGGCATCAAGTTTTTTTGACAGCCAAGTGATGAGGGCAACCTGTTGTTCTTTGGCTTTTGGAGACTTGGGTTTTTTGGGATTCAGTTCTTGTTGCTCGAGTTTATGAGTTTCGAGTCCTTTGCACAGACCGTAATTGTTTTTTGGCAATCGTAAAATCAAGCACCAAACAGCAACCGCAATGGCGATCACTGCCCCCAGCAGGGCGATCAAAATTCCAAACCCAATCATCAAGTATTGGTACGGGGTTGGTGCTCGAGTTTCAACATAGATCAATGCCAAGCCGGGTATCAACCCGAGCAGTCCTTGCCACCAAAAACAAGTCAGTGTGACCAGTATCTTTTGCCAGACTTGGGTCGCCCCAAGGATTGCCATGCCAAAATCAAAGAGTGCTTTGGTTTGCGGTTGTGGTTGAAACAAGCGAGCCAGCAAGGTCTTGCCGTTTTCAGTTTTTTTGAGTTCCTCTGGCAATTTGGCTAATTCGGCAAAAGCGCCAGGATTTCCTTTTTGGCGTCCCAATTCTGTTGCCGCCAGGATCGCCGCCGCGATTGCCCCCGCGCTCGTGCCACCAATGCGCTTGAAGCGGTATTCTCGAGCCAGTTCACACAGCGCAAGCGGGTACGTGACACCACTGGTAACGCCGCCTTTCATGACCACATCACAGGGTTTGGTGGGGGACTGGTAAGAATCTGGTTTTTGAAGTTCATCGAACCAAACTTGATCGGGGCTTGTGGTTTGGGCGGGTGACGGCTGGTTCATAAAACCTCCAACTCCATTTTTTTGCTCCAAGATTGCAAATATTTTGCACTTCGAGTTTGAATCAGCGCAGGACGATCTAAATATGATTTACCAGTTTAATTACAATAATTTCAAGGTTGTCATTCAAACGTCGATCAAACATCGATGTGCTTTTGATGGCAATTTAAACGCAAGCAATATGAGTCCAAAAGACTCAGGAACAGTTCTGTGATTTGGGTTCAAAACGATCTTAGCCCATTCGTGCGGTAAACTCGAGCCAATGAGATTCGATCTTCAAAACGCTCGAGGTGTGCTGTGGCTTTAAGTCTTCCAATCGCGCTCGACGCGATGGGTGGCGATTTTGCCCCCAAGGCAATGGTTGAGGGTGCGATTTGGGCTGCCAAACAGGGCATTCCAGTCACCTTGGTCGGACGCGAATCCGAGGTCAAGCGCGAACTCGAGAAGTACGAAGCCTCGAGTTTGATTGATGTGGTTCATGCCTCCGACGTGATTGGCATGGACGATCATGCCACCGACACGCGCAAAAACAAAAACCTTTCAATCAATGTCGCCATCAACTTGTTGCGCCAGAAAAAAGCCAGCGCCGTGGTGGTGCAAGGGCATACAGGCGCAACCTTGGTCAGTGCGCTGTTTGGTTTGGGGCGCTTGCCAGGGGTCGAACGCCCTGCGATTGTGGCAAATTTTCCAAACGCCACTGGGCGCGTGACCCTGGTTGATGTCGGTGCGAACGCCGATGCTCGAGCCTCGTTCATGCAAGGTTTTGCTTTAATGGGCGCGGCGTACTCGAGTGTGATGTTTGGTAAGGCTGACCCCAGCGTTGGGTTGCTCTCGATTGGCGAAGAGGAAGGCAAGGGCAATCAACTGGTGCTCGAGACGTTTGATCTTTTAAAATCCACGCCTGGACTGAATTTTTTTGGCAACGTCGAAGGGCGCGATATTTTTAAGGGCACGGTCGATGTGGTCGTGACCGACGGTTTTACGGGCAATGTCGTGTTGAAAGCCGCCGAAAGTGAAGCCAAAGTCTTGTTTGGTTGGGTGCGAGAGGCGTTAACCGGCGGCAACTGGATGACCAAACTCGGCGCAATGTTGGTGCGCCCAGCTTTGCGCGGCGTGGCAGCTAAACTTGACCCAGCCGAGTACGGCGCACAGCCACTCTTGGGCGTGAAAGGCTTGGTCTTCATCGGTCACGGCTCGAGCGACGCCAAAGCCGTTTACAGCGCCCTGAGTTTTGCGGCAAGAGCAGTCGAAGCCAATTTGCTCGAGAAAACCGCCAGCAAACTCGAGGTGCTGGCACAAAAACTTGGCAAGGTTGAGACGGCTTAACGTGGTTGAACGATTGCAAAAATTGTTCGCCAGTTTGCTCGAGGCTGCCCCAAGTTTGGTCGTGACCTTGCTCGTCACGGTCTTGGCGTTGTGGTTGGTCAAGTTTGTTGCGGCAAGGGTTTCAATCGGTACCGAATTTAGCCGTCACAACGTGCGCGTTCAAACCTTGCGTTCGGTCATCGCCTCGAGTTTGCGCGTCCTGATTTTGCTCTCGGCGCTTGCCGCAATCCTCTCCGAAACGGGTGTCAACGTGACCGCGCTGCTAGCAGGCGTTTCGATTCTGGGCTTGGCGGTTTCGTTTGGGGCGCAAAGCCTGGTGAAAGATGTCATCACCGGTTTTTTTGTGCTGCTCGAGGATCAATACGGCGTCGGTGACGTGGTTCGTGTCAACGGCGCGACTGGTTTGGCTGGCAGTGTCGAGCACCTGAACTTGCGCGTGACGGTGCTGCGCGATCTCGAGGGAACGGCGCACATCATTCCGAACGGACAAATTTTAACCGTCAGCGTGCTCTCCAAAGATTGGGCGCGGGTCGTTGCCGACATTGACGTTCCGCATGATCTCAAGCTCGATACCGCCCTCGAGTTGATCGGCGGTGTCGCCCAAACCCTGCACGACGACCCAAGCTGGTCAGAGAAATTCCTCGAGCCTCCCGAAGTCCTTGGCGTGCAAGCGCTCGGCGCGGTGGGCGTCACGATTCGCACGGTCATGAAAGTCCAGCCCAAAGAGCAGTGGGGCTTGTCTCGAGAGTTCAAAAAACGCATCAAAAACGCTTTTGATGCCGCAGGTTTGCGAATCCCAATGCCGCAAATGAACCTGAATTTGCCAAGGGACAACCCTCGAGTGGGCATTGAAGGTGGCAGCGGTGAGCCAAGTTCTGGTGTGCCTGAAGGTTAATGAATTTTCACCGCTTGACGTGAAGTGAACTTCACATTCCATGATAGAACTCGAGCATCACAGGAGGTCATCATGAACGCTGTAAAATTAGACAAACTCAGCCAGGAACTCTTTGTCAAACGTACCAAAAAATACGCTTGGTATTTTGAAAATGATCCTGAACTGCAGGGTATGTTTGCGCTCTTGGCTGGAACAGAACAAAACGCTCGAGCTTTTATGGACATTAAAGGTGTTGGTATTGGCGCGTTCAGTAAAATGGTCAATTTACCCATTTCGACGGTGCGCCATTATGTGCGGCTTGGATTGATCGAACCCTGGGAAGTTGCCACCCGATACCGTTTTCATGTGGTTAACGTCGCTCAAACCGAATCGGTGCGACAGTGGTGCGATCTTGGTTTGAGCCTCGAGCAAATCGTGGCTCGAAAACGGTTAGGTCAAGCTCAGGGGATCTTATTTAAAGGATTTCTTGCCCCTCGAGACGGCAGCCAGAGCAAGATTGACCACAGCATTGGTTTTCTGCAACGTACTGTCGAGGGCGAAAATGTTTCCGAGCGCGTTAGTTTCTGGACAACCACCAGTGGACTTCATGAACCCGAAACGTGGATTGACCCGCCCGAACTCGAGCGAGAACGCCGTGATTTGGTACAAGAATTGTTAAGCGAATACCGTGCCGCCCGTTCAAGTCTCGAGCAGAAAAAACTCGAGCTTGAACAGCGGATTGCTCGGGCGCTCGAGTTTGAACAAAAAATTGCCAAGGCGGCATGATGAAACCCGAAGCGCAAGCGTTGATGAACGCTTTCCCGAACGTCAAAGGCTTAATTGAGGGCAGTCATGTCAGTGGCAACGACTTGCCAGGTTTGCTCGAGCATTGGACCCAAAACCGTAAACCCATTTGCGGCGCGATTGAAAAACCTGGGACGCTTTTAGACATTGGGTGCGCCAACGGTTTTTTGCTGGCGTGTTTACAATTTTGGAGCATTCACCAGATCACGCCATACGGGGTTGATGTTGATGCAGGCAGCCTCGAGGTTGCTCGAGATTTGCTGCCAGAATATGCCAGTCACTTTGTCCAATGCTCGCTCGAGGAATTACCATTACGCGCCAGTCTTGGACTTCCGACACGTTTTGATTACGTCTACTGGAACGTCTGGGATGGACTGGATTTTAATGAGCCGCTGTACCAAACTTACGCCGAGAATGCGTTCGCGGCAGCTCGAGAGGGTGGGCGTTTGATTTTAGGATTTTACGACACAGACCACGAATTTGTGAAAAGGCAACTCGAGTGGCTGGTCAAAAAATTTGGTGCGTTTACTGAAAAACTCGAGCCTGGAGTGGTGTTTGTCTGGTGAGACAGGGTTTAAAAAATCGTTTTGAAGGCTCGAGCGATGATGGTAAATCTTAAGCTTGATACGGAATTTGCATGGTGGGATTGCGAACCTCAGGAATAAATTGTTCGTTGATTTGCTGCTTGATTGATCGGCGAAGGCTTGGTTTGATCCTGAATTCCATAAATTTGCGTTTCCAGATCACTTCAAAACCACGGCTGAACAAAACGCATTCGACCACTTCTTGAATGTGCTTGTCCCAATTGGCATTGATTGGCATCATGCCTTGGGTTTGCCCGGCGCTTGCGACAGCACGCATAAAACGAATGACTTGTTGCAAAATAGGCAACTTATTAAAATCCTCGGCAAGTTCGACGGCTTCCTGAGCCGAAAACTCGAGTTCTCCGAGCGAAGTTTCAGTGACCAGCACAGGTGTTACCGTTTTAGAACCCATTATTACCTCCGTTAAATCTTAACCTGTTTTGATTTTACAGAGAATTTTTCAGTCCTGGTGGTCATTCCTCTCAATCTTAAGTGTTTCTCATTTCACTAGATTGAAGACTTGATATTTACATTTTGTAAAGAAATCCGAGTGTCACAAGGTCAAACGCGAACACTCGCGTACCGTAATCGGTGAAATAAATCACCACTGGCGATGTTTCAAAATACATGCCGAAATGTTCGTTTAAACAGATTTCAAAACCCACAATTGGATGAATTTGAAAGTATGATTTTTCAGCGTTACAAGGGTTGCCAGGTTTGGCAAGGCAAGCTGTGAAAAGACTGGTAGACCAAGCGCCTGCTCCAAACCCAAGGTAAAAATCAGAAGCGTTGTCCTCAGCTTGAAAGTGATACAAGGCATCTATTGAAAACACAATCCAATCGACCGAGCTGCCTTCGAGCACCACTCGAGCTTCCAGCACACCCGTTTGAGCTACAGGAAAACGTACACCAGCCTCTAGCCCAATCAAACTGAGCAATCCAGCCCGCATTCCAACATGAAATTCTTGGGCAACTGCAAAGCTCGAGCAGGTGAAGAACGCGATCAGCAACAAGAGATTTCGTTTCATTCCTCGAGTATAACCGGCACTTAGGACACCAAACGTTGAAGCTCAAGCGAAGGTATTTCAAGTGCTTTTGGATACCGCTTTTCACCAGGAAAACTGGTACTTTGAACTGTTGAAGTCCCTGCGACGTTAGAAGCGTCGCAGTAAGCAAGCTGGTTGGAGGAAATTGAATGGAATACGACGTTTTAATTATTGGCGGTGGACCCGCAGGCTTAACCGCTGGCATTTACGCTGGGCGTGGCAGTTTAAACACCATCATTCTCGAGAAGGGCAACCCTGGCGGGCAGATCGCCCAAACCGACGAGGTTGAAAATTACCCTGGTTTTCCAGATGTCATTTCTGGTCCTGAACTCTCGCAGCGCATGGTGCAACAAGCCGAAAAATTCGGGGCGAAAATTGTTTTTGATGAGGTCATGTCGCTCGAGAAAGTCGCTGGCGGCTTTAGCATCAAGGGTTACGACAAAACCTACACGACCAAGGTTGTGATTATTGCCACTGGCGCAAACCCGAAGCGCTTGAATGTGCCTGGCGAGGACAAGTTTTACGGGCGCGGTGTCAGTACTTGCGCCACTTGCGACGGCTTTTTTTACCGTGGCAAGCATGTGATCGTGGTCGGCGGTGGCGACGCCGCCATCGAAGAGGGCACGTTTTTAACCAAATTTGCCGAAACCGTGACCGTGGTGCACCGCCGCACCGAACTTCGCGCCAATAAAGTCGCGCAAGACCGCGCGTTCAGAAATCCGAAAATGAAATTCGTTTGGAACACCGTGGTCGAAGAAGTGCTGGGCGACGAAGTCGTAACGGGCGTTAAAGTCAAAAACCTCGAGACTGGTGTCGTCAGCACCATGCCAACCGACGGCGTGTTTATTTACGTAGGTCACGAGCCAAACACTGGCTTTTTGTCGGGCACGCTCGAGTTGAACAACCACGGTTATGTGGCGGTCAAAGACGAGATTTACACCAGCATTGAAGGTATTTACAGCGCGGGTGACGTCAGCGACGAAATTTACCGTCAATTGTCAACCAGTGTGGGCGCTGGCACCAAAGCCGCCATGAAAGCCGAAAAGTACATCAGCGATCTCGAGGATCATCACGCGCAAGTTGTGGCAAGCTCGAGTGTGGCTGTGGCAGCCGATTGATTGAAGCAAAAATTCAATTGAAGCTTTTTGGGCAAGCTCGAGATTCTTTTCAGACTCGAGCTTGTTTTATGCAAGTTTTAATTGGCTTGCCAGCGCTCGAGCTTCTTTAAAAACTCAAGCATCACCGTTAACGCCGCTTTGACATCGCTTGGAATCACTGCTTCGTCCGGGTGGTGGCTTAAACCCCTTGGCGAACGGATAAATAGCATGGTAGCTTTGGTAAACCCGCCCAAAATCATGGCATCATGTCCCGCCCCAGAAGTAAGGCGGTGAACGCTGGCAACTTTCTCGAGGCTGGTTTGCAATGTGGGTAAATTTGATTTGTTTTTAAAGCCGCAATCCTCAAGCGCATCGGCGAGAAATTCGGTCAGCAAGCTGTCCATCGGTACGGCATGTTGCTCGAGTTTAATCTGGTGATCGAGGTTAACTTTGCGGCGTTGCCCTGTGTGCCAAGTGAAATCGAGCAAATCTGCCACGGCGCGTTCCCTTGTGACATCGTCGCTGTGACGCACGTCAAGGCTGGCTTTGACCCGTCCTGGAATAATATTGCCCGCCCCATTTTCAACCTCGAGTGTTCCAACGGTGGCGACCAGCCCAGAAATGGTTTTCGCCATGCGTTCTGCCTCGAGTACCAGTGTGGCTGCAACCACCAATGCGTCTTTGCGTAAGTTCATCGGGGTTGTGCCAGCATGTGCCGATTGCCCCCTAAACTCGAGATTGACCCGCGTCTGTCCAGCTATTGCTTCCACCAGTCCCAAGGGCGCTTGACGGCTCTCGAGAATCGGACCTTGTTCAATGTGAACCTCAAAGTACCCAAGCACTTCTGAGGGCTTGTAGGCGGCGCTGGGAATATCATTTGGGTTAAAACCATAATCAACAATCGCTTGCGCGACACTTGTTCCCAGGGCATCGGTTTTCTCGAGCAACGCCCGATCAACGCTGCCGACCACCGCCTTAGAACCAATGAACGGCACGTTAAAACGCACGCCTTCCTCTTCAGAAAAAGCAATGATCTCGAGTGCGAACGGGAGTTTATGACCGCCCAGCGCACGCGCCACGGCAATGCCGAGCATCACCCCCAAAATGCCGTCGTAACGCCCAGCATTTGGCACGGTGTCGATGTGCGAACCAATCAACAAGGTTTTGGCGCTTGGAGAATTGCCCTCGAGCCGACCAATTACGTTCCCAACCGCGTCAACCCGAGTGATTAACCCCGCCTCTTTCATCCAAGTCTCGAGTTTGGCTTGAACCTCACGCGCGGGTTTGGACAAGAACGTACGCGTGATCTTGCCAGGTTCTTGGGTGTGCAATGCCAGAATGTCGCAACGCTCGAGGGCTTGCTGTGACAATGCTAGAATCGTTGCGCTCGAGGGAGGCTCGAAGCTCATCAGCTCCCCCTGTAGGTGCTGTATCCATAAGGCGAAACCAGCAGCGGCACGTGATAATGCGCGTTGGCGTCCGAGATTCCAAATTGTACTGGCACAACCCCCAAAAAATCCGAGCTTCCAAAATACGTGCCCACGTCAAACTCGAGCGTGTACACCCCAACTTTCAAACTTTCACCCTCGAGAAGCGGTGTCTCAGCGCGTCCGTCGGTGTTGGTGCGAATGGTTTTTAAGATTTCACGGTTTGCGTTTAAAAGCCTGATCTCGAGGTTCGCGGCAGGTTTGCCCCTGGCAGTATCCAAAACGTGCGTGGTGAGTTTGCCCATGAAATTAGTTTACGGGTTGAGTGCGGGTTGCGGCTCGAGATAAGACACGATTCATTTCTCGAGCAACCCTAAACTTAGCCCTTCACCGTTAACAGAGGCTCGAGTTCCACCACACCACGCACCATGTTCGCCGCCGTTTGGGTTTGAATGATGCTGGTAATGCCTTTGTACGCAAACGGTGCTTCCTGCCGTAAATTTGCCAGGTGCTCACGAACAATATCAGGACGTGATTTGACTTTTTCATCGTGCCAGTCAAGCGGTGTCACCACACGGTAACGCTCGAGAAACTCTTTGAAATCGCTTTCCGAACCCCGCATCGCTTCGCCCCTCGAGTGAATCCGTCCCGCACCATGACTGGCACTTTCCAAATTGTTGGTGTTGCCCGTTCCTACCAGCACGTAAGAACTTGCGCCCATTGACCCAGGAATCAAAACGGGTTCGCCATGATAGGCAAACGGCGTGTGTTGCATAGCTTCAAATCCTCGGGCGGGTGTTGCGCCTTTGCGGTGCAGTGCGCCGTGTTCTTGCTGCCAAACCAAATTGTGCGGCGCATCGTAGAGCAAATCATAATCGGTTGCGTTTACGGTTTCCTCGAGCGCCGCACGAACCATGAGCGCCAAGAACATTCGGTTGGCAAAAGCAAAATTCGCGGCATTCGCCAGCGCATCGTGCCAGTTTTCAGAATGCAGTGGTATGGGGTAAATCCCATTTTTAGGGTGCGGAATGCCTTTAGGGTACACTTCTCGAGTCGCGGTTTTCAGGTAGCTGCCCGCCAAATGTCCAACGCCCACACTGCCCGAATGAACCATCACCACCACAAGGTCTGGTTTTAAACCCCAAGCGTGCGCGGTCACAGGGTCAAGAATTTTTGCCACACGTTGAATCTCTGCAAAGTGATTGCCGCCGCCCAAACTGCCAATCTGCGCGTCTCTCGAGATACCGTGCAAATCCCCAATCCAATCCTCTAAACCGTGAACGATGCTATGTGCTTGAATGCTGCCGTGTTGTTCGGTGCGCTCAAAGTCAGCACTCAAGTTTTGATCGTGCCAATACTGCCACAAGCCTTCAACTTGGGTTTTGGGTACAGCCTCGAGCAAGCCTGTCAAACCATTTTGCAACAAGGCTTGGCGTTGCAAACCCGTCATTGGAATGCGTCTGCCGCCCTCAAAAAACAAATGCCGCAAGCGTTTCTCGAGCTTGTCCAAATTATTCAGCACAGCCTCAGATCGCAAATTGGTTTTGTGAAGTCGCATTCCGCAATTGATGTCATTGCCCATCGCTTGAGGAATCACAAAACCCGTGGTTTGCATGACCGTTCCCACAGGAATCCCCTGGGCTTTATGCAAATCTGGCGTTAAAATCACGCGTTCGAGCCGTGCATTTTCTGGGTAACTTTCGGGCAAGATTTTTTGTAAGTTCTCAAGCGTGGCTTGGACTTCAAGCAAACCAAGAAGTTCATCAATGGCTTTACGCTCGAGCGGTACAGCTTCGTTGGCGAAAATGGTGGTTGGAACTTCAAATGGATTGTCAACACTTAAACGAGTCTCGTCAATTCGAGACACTCTTTTATCGAACATAAAAACCTCGAGGAATAACAAAAGAATAACGTGAAAACGTCAGCCGCATCCTCGAGCAGCAGGACAACGAGGGAATGCAAGCATAGCAATCAAGCTCGAGGTTCGCATCCGCCGAGTGACGTATCTCGAGGTGCGGCTTTCAGTGCTTGACAGAACTCGAGCCTGCCCCGTACACTCGAACCAGTCGAAAGACTTACAACTTAGGTTCTCTTATCAAGAGCGGCAGAGGGACTGACCCAATGAAGCCGCAGCAACCGAGTTCAAGGATTCCATGCTCGAGACGCAATACAACATGCGAATGTTCAGACGCCAAACGGTGATCTGAAAACTTGCGTTGTCTCTAAGCAAATTTCTTGACCGTTCGGTGCTAATTCCAGCCAAGGCTTTAAGCCTGGGAAGATGAGGGAAGGACGCGACAAGAATTCTTTTTGCCCCTTCTCGAGCGAGGAGGGGCATGTTTTATATTCAAATTCATTTCAGAAACTCGAGTCTTGAAGTATCAATTCAATTGGCTCGAGAACGAATGTGTAGTGTTTCATAGCTTCATCCACCTCAAGCCCTCTTTCAAACACCAGGAGAAAAACCATGCCAAAATTTGAAACCTTACAAATCCACGCTGGACAAACCGCCGATCCAACCACGGGCGCTAGAGCCGTGCCGATTTACCAGACGACCTCGTACAATTTTAAGAGTGCTGAACACGCCGCCAAACTGTTTGGCTTGCAAGAATTCGGTAACATTTACAGCCGCATCATGAACCCCACCAACGACGTGCTCGAGAAACGAATTGCGGCGCTCGAGGGTGGTGCGGTTGGTTTGGCGGTGGCAAGCGGTCATGCGGCAGAGTTCTTGGCAATCACGACGCTGGCGCAGGCTGGGGATAACATTGTCAGCACGCCAAATTTATATGGTGGCACGTACAATTTGTTTAAAGTGACCTTGCCTCGTTTGGGTATTAACGTCAAATTCACCAGTTCAGAAGAACGCCCCGAAGAATTCGCGGCACTCATTGACGATAAGACCAAAGCCGTGTACCTCGAGACGATTGGCAATCCGAGCTTGCAAATTCCTGACTTCCAGGGGATTGCTGATGCTGCACACGCCAAAGGTGTGGCGGTCATTGTGGACAACACGTTTGGCATGGGTGGCTACTTATGCCGTCCGATTGAACACGGCGCAGACATTGTGGTTCACAGCGCCACCAAATGGATTGGTGGGCATGGCAACAGCATTGGTGGTTTGTTGGTGGACGCTGGAAAATTTGATTACGGCAATGGGCGTTACCCACTGTTTACCGACCCAAGCCCGAGTTATCACGGTTTAAACTTCTGGGAGGTCTTCGGTAGCGCAGGACCGTTTGGCAATATTGCCTTTGGCATTCGCGCTCGGGTCGAGGGTTTGCGCGATTTTGGCGGGGCATTGTCGCCGCAAAATGCGTTTTACTTCTTGCAAGGCATCGAAACCCTGTCGCTTCGCGCCGAACGTCACGTGGAAAATACTTTGAAAGTTGCGCAGTGGCTCGAGAATCACGATGCGGTGGCGAAAGTTACTTATCCTGGTCTGGCATCGCACAGTCATCACGCCAGGGCACAAAAATACCTGCCGAACGGTGCGGGTGGCGTCTTGACCTTCGAGTTAAAAGGTGGTCGGGCGGCAGGTGAGGCTTTCGTCAACAACGTCAAACTCTCGAGTTTGTTGGCAAATGTGGGCGATGTTCGTACCTTGGTGATTCATCCTGCCAGCACCACACACAGTCAACTTTCAGAAAGTGAGCAACAGAGCGCGGGTGTGACCCCAGGTTTGGTGCGCATCAGCGTGGGCTTGGAGCACATTGATGACATCATCGAAGATTTGGCGCAGGCGCTCGAGGCGCACAATTTAGAGCTTGCCGCAGATTGAATTGATGTAGGGGATGGTCTCAGACCATCCCCTACGGGAGAAACTATGCCTGAAACACTTGAAAAACCCGAATTGCTCGAGCAGCCAATAAGAGGCTGTTCAGTCTGTGGTGGTACGGTGTTTCAGGTCTTAAAGCGCAACCGAAATCGCAGAACCGAGACGCTCGAGTGTGAACACAGTTCTCAATTTTTCTTGCTCACAAGACAGCACCTAGCGGGCTGTTCGCGCTGGCATCGGCAAGCCGAGCGTTTGCAACTCGAGATTGCTGCCACGGTCAGCTCAAGTTTGAAGCGCTTACTGAATGCCGACCTCGAGCAGATTCTAACCACACGAAAAAACGAGGTTTTATGACTGCCACGCTAAAACCCGAACGCGATTTGCATTTTGAAACCCTGGGCGATTACGAGGCAAGGGTTTTGTTCCCCGAGCCTCGTCCCGTCGCCAGGGAAATGCGTTATGCCACCGTGTTTAACGCCAAAAAACCGTTTGCGCTCGAGTTGGGCGGCTCGCTTGCGCCCGTTCGGGTGGCGTATACGACTTACGGCACGCTCAACGATGCCAAGGACAACGCCGTGGTGGTCTGTCATGCGCTCACGGGTTCGGCGGTGGTCGGTGGCGCGAGCGGTTGGTGGCCCGAACTGATCGGCGAAGGTCGGATGCTTG
>JANMUC010000058.1:0-6843 GCA_031391225.1 Deinococcales bacterium | reverse complement strand
CCCCCAAACCAGTCACCACCAAACGGGCAACGCTCAAAGACCTGGCACGGGCAATGAACACCTCACCAAGCTCGGTCAGCAACGCGTACAACCACCCAGACCAACTTTCCAAAGAACTCCGAGACCGCATCTTGCAAACCGCCAAAGACATTGGTTACAACGGACCAAACCCAGTGGCTCGAGGGCTTCGGCAGCAACGAATGGGCGTGATTGGCGTGTTGTTTGGAGAACATCTGTCATATGCTTTCAGCGACCCCGCCGCCGCACTGTTCATGCAGGGCATCTCAGAAGCTACCGAAGTCGAAGGTTTTGGTCTGACCATCGTCCCCGTGCCGCCCGGAGCGCCACACACCGCATTTGGTATTTTCAACGCACCCGTGGACGGCTTTATTGCCTACTGTCTAACCCGCGAGGGACTGGTTGAAAGTGTGCTCGAGCGCGGGCTGCCCTTGGTGTTGGTCGATCACACGCCGCGCCCAGATGTGCTGGGAATCAACATTCAAGACGAGTACGGCGCTGGGCAGGCGGCGAGACACCTGATCCAACAGGGACACAAAGACATTGGCATCCTGACCCTCGAGATGAGCGTTCCACCACGAACGGGGTGGGCAGAAAACCTCGAGCGTGCGCGAAACACCATCTTCGAAGCAACACGAGGACGCTTGAACGGCTACCTCAACGAACTCTTGAAAGCAGGTTTGGTCTGGAACAAAAACATCACGGTGTTTGAATGCAGCGACACGCTCGAGCAAGGTCGTCAAGGGCTATCAGCCATCATGAAACGCAACCCCAAAACCACCGCCATTTTGACCATGAGCGACGTGCTGGCATTGGGTGTGCTCGAGGAAGCACAAACCCTCAAACTTCGCGTTCCACAAGACCTTGCCGTGGTTGGTTTTGACGATGTGCCAAACGCAGCCTTGGTCGGACTCTCAAGCGTCGCCCAACCACACCTCGAGAAAGGACGGATAGCAGGACAACTCCTGATAAGGCAACTGAAAGGCGAAAAAGTAACATCGCCCGAACTGCTCGAAACCAGGTTGGTGGTTCGAGGCTCGAGTGTGATTGAGTCGTAATGAACTGATTTTCCAGGACACCTGATCTCGAGAAACCAATTACACTGTTCTCACCATGACCCGTCTTGGCATCATCAAATACACCAATGTCGCCCCACTGCTGCATCATCTCGAGCCAGCCTTAATGGACTTTCCAGTTGAGTTTGTGCGCGGCGTTACCAACCGAAATCAACGCGGCGCTGCTGGTAGGATTTTGGACAATATCAAGTGCAGACTATTCTGGACGCTCTCGAGCACCATGAATCACGGTGAGCACTTCGATATGTTCTGATTGAATCAGATAAACAATAGAGTATGGTGAAACCACCAATTCTCGAATGTTTGGATCATTGTATTTCTTGACAACCTTTCCCAAAAATGCAAAATCGCCAAGATCATCCGCTCGAGAAACGAGTTTATCAATGATTTTTCGTGCGTAAAATTCGGAACTTTTCGACACAAACGCATAAATCGTATCGAGTTGCTCCGTCGCTTCATCCGTCCAAATAACTTTCACGGTTTAGGAATTTGAAACCGAGCACGGATTTCTTCGCTGGTTTTGGTACGCCCAGCACGACTATCTTCCAGTCCATGCTGAATGGATTCATGGATGTAAATTTCCCGCATCAAATCCTCCCAAGTGCTGTCTTCGGGAAGCGATTCAACCAACATTCTGGCTTGCTCTTTTACGCTCATGACAACAGTTTAGAACTTTTGTTGGTGCTGTCAACTGTTTGAAATCATAAGGACACCTGCACTCGAGAAACCCAATACAATCATGTCACCGTGACCCGTACCCGTCTTGGCATCATCAAATACACCAACGTCGCACCGTTACTGCATCACCTCGAGCCAGCTTTGACGGGTTTTCCAGTCGAGTTTGTGCGTGGTGTACCGACCGAAATCAACGCGGCGCTGCTGGCTGGGCGCGTTGATTTAGCCAACATTTCGGTGTTTGAATTTCTCGAGCACGCGGGCACGTTGCGGGCGCTGCCCGATTTTTCGGTGTCGGTGCTGGGTCCAGTTTATAGTGTCAATTTATTTCATACCGTACCGTGGCAAGAACTCGAGGGGCGCACCATTGCGGTGACCACCCAAAGCGCCACCAGCGTCAAGTTGCTCGAGACGCTGCTTAAACTTGACGGGATAAACGCCAAACTCGAACGGGCGAGTCAAAGCTTGGAAACCTTGCTCGAGATGTATCCTGCGGTCTTGCTGATCGGTGATGATGCGTTGGTCGAGTGGTATCGCCTCTGCGGTCCGATTTCTGAAACCACGCAAATGTTTAGGTTGCCCGACACTGGGCAATTTTTGAGCGGTAAAAGTGTTCAAGTGACCGATCTTGCCGAGAGTTGGTATGCACATACTGGAATGCCGTTTGTTTTTGCGGTCTGGGCTTCCAAGGCGGACAATCCGCCGCCGACAGAACTGATTTCGGCAATGCGCAACTCGAGGCGTTGGGGCGTGGGGCATCTTGCAGAAATTGCCGAACTCGAGGCGGCACGTTTAAAATTGCCGGTGCGGATTGTGCAGCATTATCTTTGGAATTTTAGGTATCACCTCGAAGCGCCTGATCGGGCGGGGTTGGCAAAATTTGCACAATTGGTGAAACCTGAAATGGTCGGGAAATTAAGTTACTGGGATTTTTAAATTAAGCCAACTCGAGGGCTTGCAGTGCTTTGCAACGCGTGTCATGCAAATTGATGGTTTCTAAAATCACAGGATCACTGGCGTTTGCACCAATTTGCCGAATGAACCGAGCCGTTGCGTAACTCGAGCTTTTGGTGTCGTAGATTTCGACCCATTGCTGCATAAATTGATGGGTTTTGTGATCTTGTGGCGGTTTGTAAAGTGGGCGTTCTTGAATGCCGATGCGCCAGAATTTTGGGGTCAGACGCACGCGAAATGTGCCTTGAAAACGGCAGAGACGTGCGTAGAGTTTGTCCACCTCGAGGTAAGTCATGAGGTCTTGACTCAGGCTGTCTTCGGGTTGGAAAAGACTCGAGGTGACAATGCCTCGGAATCCGTTGCGGGTTTCATAAAGACGCAAATTTAAATCGAGTTCGTTAATTTTACGGATCACTTTTGCTTCAAGTGCTGTTTTTTCAATGCGAACCCAAGCGTCCATCGCTTGACGGGCGGCGATGTCTTGCGCGGGGCTAAGACCGAATATGGTTTTTCGCAGCGAGGCGAGAAATCCTTGAGGTTTTGGCGCAAATTCGTACATGTTGCGACTGGGAACGTCCCAGTCTACAAACATCACATTGTCTGCATTCAAAATCTCTGCGCCGTAACGATTGCGGGTAATAATGCCCATTCCAGGCAGTTTCTCGAGCACGGCTTCGCTGCTGCGATGTCGGGGATAATGTACGCGAATTGAAATGTCCATTGCAAAAAGTATATCTCAATACCGAATTCGAGGTTTTTGATATCTCTGAGTTTCCTCTGGATTGCCAGCACAGAACTTGACAATGCTTAGATTATCGTATATCTTATCAATGTTCAAATACTAAACAGTGTTTAGATAAAACTCAAGGAGCACCTCATGAACAACCCAACCCAAGAACTGCACGTGATCTTCGGCACAGGACCGCTCGGCAAATCAACCGCGCTCGAGCTTCATAACCTGGGACACCGCGTCCGAATGGTCAACCGCAGCGGTCAAACCACCAACCTTCCAACCAGTATCGAAATTTTAAAAGGCGATGCTTACGACCTCGAGTTCACACGCCGTGTCGCCCAAGGCGCGACCAGCGTTTACCAGTGTGCGCAACCCGCCTACCACCAATGGGCTGGAAACTTTCCAAGAATGCAAGCCAGCATTCTCGAGGCTGCCGCCAGCAACAACGCCAAACTGGTGATTAGCGAAAATTTGTACATGTACGGCGCTTCAAACACTCAAAGTTTACGCGAAACCAGTGTATACAATGCCCACACCAAAAAAGGTTTGATCCGCGCCGAAATGGCACGCAGCGCACTCGAGGCACACCAAAACGGACGGCTTCGCGTGGTGTTGGTCCGAGGCTCGAATTTCTTTGGACCAGAAGATGAGGTCATGGCAAATCTGTTGTTCAAACCCGCGCTGCAAGGTAAAGCCATGAACCTGCTCGGACGACTAGACCAACCACATACTTTCACTTACGCCCCAGATTTTGGACGCGCATTGGCAACAATCGGTACAGTCAAAACCAATCTCGAGCCTCAAGTTTTTGGTCGGGCATGGCACGTTCCAAGCCCTGAAGCCGTGACCCAAAATCAACTGGTGAAATTGATTGAAGCCGAACTGGGTCACAAGGTCAGAACCCAAGTCGCTGGGGCATTGATTTTGAACATACTCGGTTTATTCAACCCAACCGTGCGCGAAGCCGTCGAAATGCTTTACGAATGGAATCAGCCGTTCGTCATGGACTCGAGTGATTTTCAAAAAATGTTCGGTGTTAAACCGACCTCGCTCGAGGTGGCGATTAAAGAAACGCTTGCCTGGAATCGGCAGCGAATGGCTTTGTTAGCGCAATTTTCACCTGCCTGAAAAACCACTAATTGTCCTCGAGCCACGCCAGCGCAGGATGTGCTACTCCCGTTAAATCCTCGAGTATCGGCTTCCAAAGTTTGTCACCGTTCGCGCCATTGGTCAGCACCACCAAACCAAAACCCGTGTCCCGAGCGCCAACCATCAAAGGTCGAAAGCCCGGGTTGTTGCCCCACTGCCAAAAGAATTGCCCTGAAGCGCATTGTTCGAGTCCCCAACCCAAACCCCACGAAACAGATTTGTTGATTTGCACTTGTGGTTCGAGCGAACTCGAGGAGTGCAAAAATTCTTGTAAAAATAAGGCTAAATCCAAGACCGTGCTATGAAGAGAGAAGGCAGCAGAAGCTCGTGTAATCCGAGGGTCTTTGTCCATAATGAGTCCGTTCTCGTCATGCCCACAAGCGCTTTGGTTTGCAAAATCTTCACGCCAGACAAAACTCGAGTTTTGCATTCCAAGTAGTTTGAAAATAGTTTCTTGCAAGTGTTCCTCAAGTGAAGTATTTGTGATTTTTTCAATCACGGTTTGAAGCTTCCCAAAACCGATCCCAGAGTACGAGAACCGTGTCCCAGGTCGAAATTGCGTCGTTGCAATTTCAGTCTCGGGCAGCCAATTCGGTAGCCCTGAAGTGTGCGACAAGACATGACGCACAGTAATCTCAGCAAGCCGAGGGTCAAGCTCGAGGTTTGGTTCGGGAACGTAATGGGCAAGTGGTGTATCAAGCTCAAGCAAACCTGTTTCGCATAATTTGAGGGTGGCGAAGGCAACAACTTGTTTGCTTAAACTGGCAGCCTCAAAAATGGTTTCTGAAGTGACAGGCGATGTCGCGTTCGCCAAGCCAAAACCAGTGCTCCAAATTGGTTTTGTCCCGTCCAAAACCGCAATCGCCACACCAGGCACATTGGCTTCTCGAGCCAAGTTCTTCCAGCGTTCAAGGTTGTGCTCCAGTTTCATAGGGCTTGATCGTTGGTGGTTGCCAATACAGGTGTTTCTGCAATCACTTTTTCACCACCATGAAACCTCGAGCCAAGCCAATACTTGCGAATTAAGAGCTTCACCAGGGCGGTCAATGGTACTGCCAGCAAAGCGCCCAGCACGCCACCGAGCGCCAAACCAGACAAAATCGCCAAAATAATACTGATCGGGTTTAAATCGGTACTTTTAGAAAGAATCTGCGGTGCGAGCACATGAGATTCGAGTTGACTGACGATTGTGAACACCACGCCAACCAAAACCACCTCGAGCCAACCGCTTGGGATGGCAAGCAGCAGTGCGGGTGTGATCGCAATGACCGCGCCAAGGTAGGGCACAATATTGAACAACCCAGCAATAAACCCAATGGCTAAACCAAGTGGCAAACCAATAATGGTTAAACCAACTCCGGTTAAAACGCCAATGGCAAGGGCAATAATAATTTGCCCTCGAATGTAACCACCAACGGCGGTGCTGATGTCTTTGCTTAACTCGAGAATCGCAGGTTGAACACGAACTGGTAAGACTTCCAAAAACGATTTTCCAATATCAGGAAATGCCAGCAGCATGTAACCACCCAGAATCAAGACCAGGAAATACTCGAAGACGTTCCCGACAACGCCAACAACCCTCGAGATCAGATTTAAACCCGATCCTTGCAAAAACTCGAGCAGTTTGTTGACCAAACTCGAGAGGGCTTCTTGCACGGTTTTGGTCACGTTTTTGAGAATGTCTTTGAGTTCTGGGACTTGTTGCAGGTTTGCCAACCAACCATTTAAAGTGCCTTCAAAACTGTTGAACAAGGTTGGAAGTTGACGGGCGAAAACAATCAATTGCTGAATCAGTGTGGCAATCACCAACGATGCGATCACCAAAAAGACAATCACAATCAAATAGACGACTGCAACAGCGATCAACCGAGCGAAAGGTTTGATGCCTTTGGCTTGCAAGAATCTTCTGGAAACCAACCATTGCACGAGCGGGTTGAACAAATACGCGAACAAATACGATAAAAGCGCCAGGCGCGTGACATTGGCGACCTCTTTCAAGATTGGGTTGGTTTCAGCCAAAAAACCACGCACTGCATTAAATGCCAGCATTACCAGCAACACCGTTAACGCCACCACCATGATGCGTCCCGCTCGAGAGACCAATAATTTTTCTAAAACATTCATGGTATCACTCACTCTCGGCTTGGTGGGTCGCTCGAGCCTGGAATTGCGCGGGCGAGTGGGAAACCTTTGGTCGGGGCGGTTGTAAAACTAAAACCCACGGGGCGTTCGCTGGCT
>JANMUC010000039.1:0-9755 GCA_031391225.1 Deinococcales bacterium | reverse complement strand
AGGGCAGAGGGCAGAGGGCAGAGGGCAGGGAATGAAGTTGGGCAAAATCTCGAGTGCTAAAGAACCCCTGAGCACCACACAGGGGTTCTAAAAATTTAGATTCTCGAGCAAATTGAATGCATTTTCGCTAATTGCTATCTGTTAAGCGTTCGATTCATCGCTTCACTGGCTGAACATATTTGGTCTGCCGAACTCGAGGTTTGTAATTGAACGGTACGTTAAACGCATTGACGCCTGCCGCCAAGTTACCAATTTTAGCTCGAGGATCATTGGGATTCACACCGTAAATTGCACCCCACGGAACGTAAACGCTGAAGGTACTGTCACGGCGAATACTGCCGTTGTTCATTTTGACCACGCGGTCAATCCGCACGTTCATGCCATTTTCTGGGCTGTCAATGCGGCGCATTTGTCCCAGTGGTACGCGATCATCGGCTTGAATACGGCTTGGTCCTGGGGGTAAAACACGGGTGATGTATGACCTCGAGATGCTGGTTTTACGGTCTGGTTTGGGTCCGAAGAAATCCATTTGCAAACGTTGAGAACGTAAATACCAGGTGACTTGCAAATACAAAGCCGCTCCCGTGTCGTTTCTGAATTTAAAATTTTTGTACGGCGAAAAGACGGTGGCTTCAAATCCTGGCGGGTCGTAATAATGCACCCGGTACGAGTGGTAGCGTCGGTCGGTGACGGGTAAACCAGATTGGTACACTGCACGAAACAATGTGGTCGAAACTTGGCAGATACCGCCGCCAATGTCTTTGGCTAAAGTTCCATTGGCAATAATAAAGCCATCAACAAAGCCTTTGGCTTTAGAAATTTGCACGGTTTTGTTAAAGTTAAACTCCGCACCCGCTGGAATAATGATGCCATCGAGTTGTTTTGATCCTGCCACAATATTCTGCACGCGGAAGGGCGGTGACCCCCTGAAGCTCGAGTCGCCACCGCCGAAATGATAACGAATGCCAGCTTTGTACCAGTTGATCACGCCAAACGCTGGAGGGCTGCGTTTAACACTAATGTTGGCATTGGCTTTGTTGTACTTGATTGCCTCGAGCACAAAAGCGTTTGAAAGCTGGCGGTCTGCAAGCCAAGCGCTCTGCTGCGTGGCGACCCAGTTGCCTTTGACCACATTCCAACTGGCGTTAAGGCTCGGGCGCGTCAAGCTGCGGTAAATGCCGTTCAGAGCGTCTTGCAAGCCACTCGAGATGGCGGCGATGCTTCTCGAGCGAGTAACCGAACGTTGTGGCAGTTTAAAGGTCAAGGTAATGGGCTGGTCGATCAGGTTGCCCGCCTGAATGCGTTGTTCGGTGGTTTGCAGGGTCAAAATCAGTGGTTTGCTTAGCGTTGGTTTGACGGCTGGTGCGGTGTTGGCAGGTTTGGTCGGTTGGGTACTTGGTTTGACAGGCGCTGGTTTGACAGGCGCTGGTTTGACGGGTGCTGGTTTTAGAGGCACAGGTTTGACAGGCGCTGGTTTGACGGGTACTGGCTTGACTGGCACGGGTGTTGGTGGAATTGGTGAAGGTGTTGGTGCAGGTTCGGGCGTCAAATTTGGCAGGGGTTGGTTTGGATCAACTGGCGGTGCTGGGTCTGTGATGGGTGGCACAGGGCTAGGCGCAGGCTGAGTTGGGTCACTCGGCTGGGTTGGCGCAGGTGCAGGCGGTGGTTGAGTCGGATCATTCTGCTGTGCCAAAGCCACAGCCAAAACAAAAACCAAAAACAGGGGCAAAATAAGCTTCACGCTATCAGTTTACTAGAGATTTCAGTTTTTTTCAGTAACTTTGAACGAGAACGTCAAAGACAGCCTCAACTCGATCGGGATTCAAAATCAACCCAAGGCAAAGGGTGTCTCGAGTCCAGATTGCGCCACATTTCGTGCTTCAAGCGGTAACCACTGCAACGCCAGTGCGGCGGTGTAGGCTCGAATGGCGTGCTGGCGCTCATTCATCAAGTCCCTGACCTGCCCAAGTCTCGAGAGCACAAAACCTGGCAGGTAGGCTGGGCGGTCAAACTGACCCATTGCCACCGCCTCGAGTAAATCCCTGGCGCTTTCCAAGTCGCCCACCGCCAGGTACACGCCGCTGGCGGCAAATCGTGCCTCGAGTGCAATTCGCCCCAATGCCGAATCTGGTGCGCCATCAAGTTCGAGCAAGGAATGCACGAGCGTGTCCAGATCGTCGTTTTCATGCAGCGAATACGCGCGGTCCACCACTGCCCTGAATCTCGAGGCTTCACCAGGCTTGAAGCCGTCAAGGTTAACGGTATTGAAGCCCATCTCGAGAAGCTCTGGCAGGTCATCGAGGGGTGTTAAAACTACAGCATCTTTGAGCGATTCGAGTTTGAGTGCCAGTTCTACCAGTCTGCGTTTGCGGTGCGCCGTGCCAGGACCTTCATCGAGCACCGCCACACTCTTACCGTGAAAGGCTTTAACACTTTCCAAAACAGGCAATTCTGGCAGCAAACCATGAATCGAAAACGCGTCTAAGGGCTTTTCGAGCATGTCTTTCAAGTCCAGTTCACTGTGTCTTAATTCTCGCAGTCGTTCCAAACCTTGGGGGTACATCTTCAAAAACCCGAGCATCTTGTCCTGCTCGAGTTCAGCCCAAGTCCAATCGGTAGCGATGGCTTGTACCGGAATGCGATCATCGTCGAGCGCAAACAACACCGGATGCTCGAGATCGCGCCATATTCCAGATTGCCAAACTTGCGGCGTGATGCTTGGCAAAATCACTTTGCTCGCGCCATTGTGCCGCAGAATCTCGAGTACGGTTTGGGCGTTGTACGTGGGGTAACGGGCGTGAAGAGCGCCCAAGTCTGCGAGAAGCACCCAAAGAGCATAGCAATTTCGGGCATACCTACCAAAGGCGATATGACCTTGTTTGGTCACGGTAGAATTGTTTGACTCGAGCGACTCGAGCGATTTAGAGGTGACTATGATTTTGCCGATTCGTTTGTATGGTGATCCTGTTTTAAGAACCAAAGCCAGAATTGTAACCGATTTTAGCAATATGCCCGCTTTGCGTGAAGACATGTTTGAAACCATGTACAACGCCAAAGGCGTGGGTTTGGCAGGTCCGCAGGTGGGCTTGAACAGCCGCGTGTTTAGTTGGGTCGATTACGCCGATGAAGAAGAGGAAACGGATATCGAACCACGCTCGAGAGTTTTGAACGAGTATTTCATGGTGAACCCAACGCTCGAGTTTTTAGACAAAACCCTGATCGAGGGACTCGAGGGTTGCTTGTCGATTCCTGAGGTTTACGAGGACGGCGTGCCGCGCAAACGGGCGCTGCGGGTGAATTATCAAAACGAGCAGGGTGAGCACAAGTCGCTCGAGGTTGAGGATTACAATGCCCGAATTGTTCAACACGAGTTTGATCATTTGGAAGCCAAATTGTTCTTGGATTATTTGCCGAGTGAAGTCGTGGCAATCCACCGTACCGATTTGGTGCGGATGCAGCGCGAAGCCAAAGAATTTTTGAAAGGTTTACGCGAACAAGAAAAAGCCACCAAAAAACCGAGGCGATCATGAAACCCACAATTATGAAACCCAAGGTGGCATTTTTCGGTTCTCCAGCGTTCGCGTTGCCCGTGTTAAAGACGATTCTCGAGCATTTTGAGGTGGTCTTGGTGGTGACCCAACCCGACAAGCCATCTGGTCGCGGCATGAAACTGACACCGCCAGCCGTGGCAGCCAAAGCGCTCGAGCTGGGCTTACCACTTTCTCAACCCGCCAAATTAAAGAACAACCTCGAGTTTGCAGGCAGCTTGCGCGATTCTGGCGCAGATGTCGCCGTGACTTGCGCTTACGGCAAAATTCTGCCCGCCAGCCTGCTCGAGATTCCCAAGTACGGGTTTTTGAATGTTCACACCTCGTTATTGCCCAAATACCGTGGCGCTGCGCCAATCCAGTGGGCGGTCATCAACGGCGACAGCGAAACGGGCGTCACCGTCATGCAAACCGACCCTGGCATGGATACGGGGGCGATTTTGCTGCAAGAAAGTATTGCCATTTCGCCCTCGGAAACCGTGCTGGAACTCGCGCCAAAACTCTCGAGCTTGGGCGCAAGCATGATCGTCAGCGCCCTCGAGCAACTGGATTCGCTGACCCCTGTCCCTCAAGACGACAGCCTTGCCACGCCCGCCAGAATGCTCGAGAAAGAGGACGCCCGCATCGATTGGAGTCTTGACGCTAAAACCATTTTTGACCGTTACCGTGGACTGGCAGGCTGGCCCGGATCGTATTTTGTCTTTCAAGGCAAACGCGTTAAAGTCCTCAAAATGCGGCTTTCAAACGCTTCAGGACCCTCAGGTCAGGTGCTCGCGTTGAACGAAGGGCTGACGGTGGCAGCCACAACAGGGGCGCTCGAGTTGCTGATAACCCAACCAGAAGGCAAACCAATAATGAACGCCTTGGATTGGGCGAGGGGTTATCAAGTCCAAACAGCAACCCAACTCGAGTTGAAATCATCCTGAAGTGAAATGAATGGCGTCACCACAACCATGTCTAACCCGCACCGATGAATTGAGGTTTGCTTGTTAGAATACGTACAATGAGCACGAACACCCCGACCAATGTCAAAACCAGAACCGTTAAAAGTTCTGTGGTCAGTCGTGCCAAAACGGGTTCGGAACATTATTCCAAACAACTCGAGGGCTTGCATCAAATTGGACTCGAGATTCTGGAACATGCACAACCAGACCGCATCATTGAACGGGCGCTCGAGTTGATGTTCCCACTGGTGGACGCTGACGGTGGAGCGTACTGGGAGGGCAAATCAGACCCAACAGGGTCTTGGAACGAATTAACGTTATCCATTGGTCGGACCCAATTGCCAATCGGAACGCGTTTTGAAATTGGTCAGGGTGTGGTTGGCGAAGTTTTTCTGACCGGTGAAGCGGTTCGAATTGACGATTTTTTGACTCCAGCATTTGCCCATTACCCAATTCGCCCCGTGCATTCACTGTTGTTTGTGCCATTAAAACGCGGAAAGCTTGTGATTGGTGTGTTCTTAATTGCCAACACCGACAAGATTGCCGCGTTTGACCAAAATGATTTGGCGTTACTTGCTCGATTTGCCACCCTGGTTTCAATTGCTCTTGAAAATGCGCGGTTGCTCGAGCATTCAAAAGAATCAACGACAATGGCTGTATCACGAGCCAGACAACTCGAGGCGCTGCATTCTCTGTCGCTCGAGATTGTTTCTGAAAATGATCCAACCATGGTGATTGAAAAAGCTCTGAAATTGTCCATCGGGCTGGTTGGTGCAGACGCTGGAGGGTACTGGCGAGTTCAAAAACCTGAGCACCGAGAAGCTTACGTTGAAGTGATTTTAACCAGCGAGAATGTCAAGCATTTTATTGGCACGCAAATTGAATTCGGTCAACCAAGTTTAACCGTTCATGTCGTTCAAACGGCTCAGGCTGCCCTGATCCCAGATTACTCGAGTTCGGTTTACCACAATCCGCAATTTACCGATCCCTGGCAATCGGTGGTTGCCGTTCCGCTCTGGCACAAAGGTCAAATTGATGGCGTTTTTACCTTGATCAGTACTGACAAATTCAATATTTTTAACAGCCAACATGTCGAAATTCTTGAGCGTATGGCTGCCCTGTGTTCGGTGGCGCTCGAGAATGCCAGGGTTTACGAAACACTGCGTCAAGCCGAACAAGCAGCCCAGCGACAAAACACCTTGCTCGAAGCCCTTCACGAGGCAAACCTCGAGCTGAGCATGTCGCTCGAGCCAAACACCTTGCTCGATTCTGTGCTTGATCGCGCCATGTTGTTGTTGCAAGCCGACGTTGGGCGTGTTCATTTGGTCAAACCAAACACGATCATCTTAAAACTCGAGGCAGCCAAGGGCTTGGGTTTAAATGTCAACCTGATCCCTTTTGGTCAGGGGCTTGCGGGGCAAATCGCCGAGCACAATCAAGGCTTTATTGTCAGCGATTACGAGCGCTGGGAACATAGCATTCCAGGCGCGGGCAGCGAATGGTTGAGTGCCATCGGTGTGCCACTCAGACGTGCCAAACAGGTGATCGGCACGCTGGTGGTTGCCGATACTCGAGTTGTCAACCGATTTACCAGCATCGACCTCGAAGTGTTAGAACGTTTTGCCGCCCTTGCCACGGTCGCCCTTGAAAATGCACGTTTGTTCGATGCCGCCAAAACCGCCGAACTTGAAGCCCAAACCTCGCGTCTCGAGGCGTACCGCCGCGCCCAACAGCTCGAAGCGGTTTACCAGACCAGTTTAGAACTGACCGGACAACTCGAGCCTGATGCGGTTCTGACTGTGCTGGTTGAGCGTGTGGCAAACCTATTTTTGGCAGATACCGGCGCGGTTTATTTTCGCGTTCCTGGCACGGACAATATCGAACTGAAAGCCAGTTTGGGCAGCAGTCCAACGCCCCAAGGAACGACCCATCACGGCTTATCTGGCGGTGTGGTTCGCTCAGGGCTGCCAAAATTCGTTGAGGATTACCGAGATTGGGAAGGACGCGACCTGAACATCACCACACCACTCCAGTGGCGTTCAGCCATGAGCGCCCCGATCACTCGAGGCTCACAGGTCATTGGGGCGCTGAGCATCGCCGACACGCGTGTTGCCAATCGATTCTCCGATAAGGAACTTGAAGTGCTT
This sequence comes from Deinococcales bacterium, assembly GCA_031391225.1. GTDB lineage: Bacteria > Deinococcota > Deinococci > Deinococcales > JAAFIG01 > JANXTZ01. Next base: position 3,116 of record JANMUC010000039.1, on the reverse strand, counting down.
GAACGCTTCGCTGCGTTTGCCAGTGTGACCCTCGAGAATGCCAGGTTGCACGAAATCGAACGCCTGAACTTAAGCGAAGAGCGCCTCAGAACCCAGATTGCCATTCGACTTTCGCCGTTGCGCTCCTTGCCAGAACTTTGCGATGCGGTGATTGAGGAGCTTTACAACACGCTGGGCTATGAGCGCATATCGCTTTTTTTGTTAAAAGATCAAACCTTGTTTATTCAAGCCAAACGCGGTTTTGAAATTGCCATCCCCAGCTTTTCGATTGACCAAGGCGTGGTTGGGCGTGCACTGCGAACCCACCAAGCCCAAATGATTCCCAACCCGCGCCTTGACCCAGATTACCTGGGCGACGACCCAGACCCAGGCGCTTTTATTTGCTTACCGATTCACAGTGGAAATCGTGATCTGGGCGCACTCAATTTTGGATTGACGCGCGGCAAAAAACCCAAACAAGCCGATCTTGAAATGCTCGAAAGTCTGCTGCCCACCATCAGTGCTGCTTTGGAGAACGCCGTACTGCACAGTGAATTGGAAGCTCGAGCCTTCGAGCTTGAAATTTTACGCGAAAAAGCCGAGCAAGCCGCCAGCCACGACCTGCTGACAGGTTTAGCCAACCGTCGCGCCCTGGAGCGCGAATTGGGTGCCGCACGAAGCGAGGGACCCATTTTTACCTTGGCAGCCCTCGATTTGACTGGCTTCAAGAACATCAACGATCAACTCGGTCACGATGCTGGAGACAACGCTTTGAAACGTATTGCCAGCGTTTTAAAGGCGACCCTCGAGTTGTTTCAAGCTCAGTCGGGTATGAAGGGTGCGTTTCGGGTTGGTGGTGACGAATTTTTTATGTTGATCCCTGAGCCGCTGCCCGCCGCCCTCGAGATTTGCCGCAAGGTCTTAAAGGAAATTACCTCGCTCGAGTTTCCCAAAAAGCTGCGGGTTTCGACCAACATTGGACTTGCCGAATACCCAACTGAAGTTCAGACCATTGATGCCTTGTTTAGTCTTGCAGATACTCGAATGTATGCTGCAAAACGCGTTGGAAAGCCTTTTCTGGAAAGCAACGAATTTTTAAATAGTGAATCTTCAAAACCTGTGAAACTCAAACGCCGTCAGACGGATTAGCCCTTGGTTTGGCGGCAATAAAAAAGTGAGAAAACCCACGAAGGGTTTTCTCACTTTTTTAAAACTTAATTTGTGCGGCGCAACTTGCCTAAACCTTGAAAACCCAAAATCAGGAACACAAAACCAGTTAGGACGATTGCACGGTGTATAAATTCTCCCAGAGCAATATCTTGAAGTTTGAAAACTTCAAAGGTTATGGTTTCGACCAAATGCGCCAATCCCAACACGGCAGCTCCAACGGTAATGAAAGTCAGCGTGTTTCCCATCACGCCACCCAAACCAGATTCGCGCACCACAAAAATCATCCAGAACGCAACGCCAATCAAAATAAGATCGAATCCAAAATTAACCAGTTCCATAATTACCTCTATTTCTTCCTGCATTTTTTGAATAACTACCTCAGGGCTTAAAACTTCAACAATTCAAACTTTCGAGTACAAATGAGCAAACATGCGCTTGGCAGCGTCTTGACCAACCATGATAGCGACCAGATTTTGGCACTCTTGTAAAAATTCCACGGGTTTTTCAAGTGGTGGAAACTGTTGCGCAATTTTGTTCAATTGCTGGTTGCTACCCTTGCCAAGAACCGATTGAACAATATTTTCGACCTCTGGTACAAGTGAAGCTAAACTTCCTGAAGCCGAAATTCCCGAATGTTCAAGCATCATTGCTTTCAGGGTATGCAAGATCTCCTCGGCTTTTGGAGTGTCATTGTCTGCGATCGTCAATTTCTGCTCGAGTGGTAAACCCACAACCATGACTGGTTCGACACGAGGCAACAGTTTTAAGGCGCTACGACCCGTATGTTGCTCCAATCTAAATCGGTAAATAGTGCCGTGATCGATCAAAATACTACCTGAAATAAGCTGTTGATTGACCTTGCCACGAAAAAACAGTTCAAGGCTGCGTAGTTCCTTAACCGCAGACTCGAGTAAATCGTGAAGGTTTTTGGTATACATCTTAAGCTCCCCATGTTCTGTTGAATTGATGGCGTAAATCCCTTACACGACCAATCTATGAAATGCTGAATCACAATTTCCTTACAAGGTAAACAAACTTGTAATCAACAAAGTTTTATGACCCTGAAGTGCTGGATTGGGATCATCAGGCGGATAACCTGATTTCAAAGCAAAAGAATTCTGTTACTCTATTTTATGAAACCTCAAACCCTTGCTGCCCGAGCCGGAATCGAAACCAAACTTGGCGTGGCAAAACCACTGAACTTGGCAATCCATCAAAGCACCGTTTACAGCTACGACAACCTCGAGCAACTCGAGACGGTCTTGGCGGGGAAAGAGACAGGTTTTTTTTACTACCGCAATGGACACCCGAACGCTGCCGCACTCGAGCAGGTTTTGGCTCGGCTTGAAGTTGGAGAAGCCTGTGCGGTGGCGTCTTCGGGCATGGCCGCCATCAGTGGTGCTTTTCTGGCAATTTTGAAGGCTGGCGATCATGTTGTTGCCGATCAAAACGCTTACGGCGGTACGTTTGCGTTGTTGACCGACGACCTGCCGCGTCTGGGCATCAGCACAACCTTTGTGGACATGCAAAACTTGATCGCCGTCGAAAGTGCGCTTCAAGCCAACACCAAAATTTTGCACCTCGAGTCACTTTCAAACCCCACCATGCGCGTGACCGACATTCCTGCACTTGTCGCCATCGGTCACGCTCGAGGGATCAACGTCTGCGTGGACAGCACCTTCAGCACGCCCGCCCTGATTCGCCCGCTCGAGCTTGGGGCAGACCTGGTGTTTCACAGCCTCGCCAAGTATCTGGACGGTCACAGCAGTGTGATGGGCGGCGCGGTGATTGGCAGTCAAGAACTGATTGATGCCACTCGAGTTCGCTTGATTCATTTGGGCGGCACGATGGCGGCATTTGACGCCTGGAATGCCCTGAACGGCATCAAAACCCTGTCGTTGCGCATGAACGCCCACAGTTGCAATGCGTTGGAAGTCGCTAGATTTCTAAATCAACACGAAAAAGTG
>JANMUC010000016.1:0-3076 GCA_031391225.1 Deinococcales bacterium | reverse complement strand
GGTTCTCGAGAACAAATAATCGTTGGCTTTGGCATTCTCGTGACAACCAGAGCAGGACGCACCGCTACCAATCAAGTTGTATTTGCCTTTGGTAGGGGTGTATTCGGCATAATCCCAACCTTTACTGGTTTTAGTCATGATTGCCACGAAAGTTGGGCTGGCGACACTGCCCGCCGTTTTGACGACCAAACTGCCCACAGGCAAGGGATTCTTCCCTCTCCATCCTTTTGCAGCCTTAGGGCTGGCAAAAACGATTTTCTTCTCGCCAGCGTGTGGACCGCCCGTGTCAAGATTTTTGGCAACCACGTTCCACTTTTCAAACCCGACAATGTTTTTGGGCAAACCACTTAAACCTGCTGCCAGGGACATGCTCGAGATGCCTGCAAGGAATATGACAAAGAGCTGTTTCATGTTGCCTCCTTTGGATATGTAATAGTACGCGAAAAAGAGGCGCAACGTTCAAAACAAAAAGCTCGAGCATCAATCTCGAGCTTTGAAAAACAATTGGGTTTTGAGGTTATGGCGCTTTGTATTGCGCAAAACCGCCCGCGTCTTTAAATTGAGCCTCGAGTTTGGCAACTTCAAGGCTGGGTTTAGAAGAATCGTTGCCAGGTAAGGTCTTGGAAAAAACCTCGAGCGCATCGAAGTAACCATCGCTGTCAGAATCGAGTTTTTTAACCAGCACTTTGTAAAGGGCATCTTTAATGCGTAGCGTGTTGGATAGGCTGGTATCGGTTTCATTTTTGAAGGTGCTTTGCAAATTAATACCAAACGGATTCCAGGGTTTATTGCCGCTGCTGTTAACGTGACAGTACGTACACTGCGTCAGGCGTGTACCATCGTCGGTGTCAGGCGAGAGTTTAAACTGCGCAATTGCCGCCAAGCGATAGGTGTTTTTGGCAAGTCCAGCACTAAAAATCAGTCCTGACATGATTAAAGCAACCATCGCTAATGCTCGAGTAAGATTTAGTTTCATAGTTTAAACTCCTGAGAAAACTGGGGATGTCAAATCAACCCACAGAATGAACACTTTGTAGTTTGACAGAAATTCAGACTCGAGATGGTGAAATACCGCAAAGACTCGTTCATGAAGCTGGTTAAAGGCTTTAGGAAAACTTAATAATACCCTGATTGCCAGTTTACATCCCGTTCGCGACTGCCAATGCGAGCAAAGGAGCATGATTCTCAATCTCAAAACCACCCCGTGTCCGAGCGCGTAAACGCTGAATACCCATTGATTCCAATTGCGAGTTCACTGTCTCAATCCGACGACGATAGCGTGCCAGACCAAACATCTCACCAATCAAATTCTGAACCTTGATGTTCTTCTTGCTAATCGGTACAACCAACACACCAACTTCCTCAAGAATACTTGCCTCATCCACTGTGGCTCGAGCGATACTTCGGATGGAGTTGCGTTCCGCGCTGAGGTTTTCGATCATGGCGTGTTGTTCGGCACGTTTGTCGTGCTGAGTTTCGAGGGTGCTGTAGAAGTTGCAGTTTTGGCAATGAAATTTTTGCTGTCCGTCTTTGGTGTGACCGTTTTTGCGCAGGTGGGTGCTTTGGCAGCGCCGGCAGGTGAGGGGGATCCTGGGCTTAGTTTATCAGTTAAAATATGGATGCTACCTTTCATTGTTTAATCTTGATAGAACAACCAAGCTAATTGACATTGCCAAGTTGACCTATGATTACAACCCAGCAACTGGAATCTAAACAACTGGTGACGTAAATATTAAATTAAATGATTCCTACGATGCGAAATGAGATATCAATATCGGTGAAATCGAATTCAACCGAGCAATACAAACGCAACCGCAAGTTGGAGTCGGTGGCGCTACCCTATTCGCCCCAATTAGCAAAAGATTCAAACCTCAAGGTGCATCAAGTCTTATTATCAGTCTCGATATTGACTCGAGTTTGTATGTTGTTGATTCAAAATCTACGGATCAGACATGTCAAACTATTCCTTATGGCTCTACAACCCTACAACCACTGAAATTTTAAATCCTTAGCTGGTATCTCTGGCAGCGCCGCGTTCGATGGCAAGCTGATCACTTTCGCAGGCAACCTTGATGGTGTGGACGCAAATCACACCTGCGTTCTTCTCGAGAATTTCATTATAACTTTCAGCGACGGAATTGTCCCGCTTGAGCAATTCCTGATCAACAATTCCCCAACTGTCTTCCGCACGGGAAGCTGCTAAAACACGCCTTCTCAAAATAACATCACACCTCGAGCCTTCAAAACTCGAGGTGTTTTCTTTTCTAAATTCAAGTCTTTCACGGTAGACTAAAACGCCATGAACGCCCTCGAGTCATTTCTGCTCGGAATCACCCCAGCCAAAGATGTGCCTGTTGGGTTGATGATTGACTTTAGGTTATTGCCCTTGTTTTACTCGAGTTTGCCTGCCGACCATCCCGAAAAACCCAAGTTCCGCAATGCTTTTTTGGCTGCCACAGCCCGTCATGCCCGAATCAAAGCGCATGTGCTCGAGTTGGTACGGGCTTGGAATGCGGCAGGAATCGTGCCGATGTTGTTCAAAGGTTTCATGATGGCGGAATTTGTGTACGACTTGCCAGCAAATCGTTTTTACGGCGATGTGGACATTATTGTTCAAGAGCACGAGGCGGTTCGTGCGGCAAAAATTGCCAAGGAACTTCCTGGTTGGGTTGAGACTTGGAATCGTAGTGATACCGTCCTGCCCAACATTCACGAAGAAAGCCATTTGTTTACCAGCGATCACAGCGTGCGTTTGGACTTGCATCGTTTTGCACTCCATACGTTTACCTCAGCCAAAAATGCGCAGCGTTTAACGGGTGAGATGTGGGTTAACTCGAGTCAAATTGTTTGGGAGGGTTGCCAAGTGGTGTTGCCTGCGGCTGAAGATGCGGCACTTATGGGGATTGTACTTTCCAGGATGTGGGATGAAGCACCAGGAATAAAACCCCATGATGCACTCGATTTTAGAGCTTTGACCAATAAATGGGGTTTGACCCGTGAGGCACTGGTTTCTCGAGCCGAGCAGTTTGGTCTAAAAAAACCGCTCGAGACGTTCTTGGCATTGTGTGACCCTTGG
>JANMUC010000088.1:0-1197 GCA_031391225.1 Deinococcales bacterium | reverse complement strand
GGAGAGGGTGGCGAGCCTTAGCGAGTCGGGTGAGGGTGGGCGCTCGAGTCAGCCTCAATAAAATTGGAATTCGTATGTTCTTACCGTTCAATTTGTAGATACCAAATGGGTTCTATAAGAGCTTATGGGCGACAGCCGCTCTTTTTGCGGCGGATTGGGAAAAACTCCATGACCCTTGGCTCAAAGATGAAACCTCGAGCAAGCTTGTCTCGGGAGCGCAAGACCATTGAAAATCAAAAGCTCGAGCAAACCAAAATTGCGAAATATAAGCCGCGAAAGTAAACTCGAGTCATGACGATTTTTGAAAAAATTATTGCTCGAGAAATCCCAAGCATCATCGTGTTTGAAGACAATCACTACATTGCCTTTAAGGACATTAACCCCAAAGCCCCAGTGCATGTGCTGGTCGTACCCAAAAAAGTCTCGAGTCGTTTGGATGAAATTTCCCAATCCGAGATGGGAGAATTGTTTTTCACGGCAAGCAAGATCGCTCGAGAATCCCTCGGGTTGCACGATTACCGCCTTGCCGTGAACGTCGGCGCTGGTGCTGGGCAGATCGTTTTTCACACCCACGTTCATATTTTGGGCGGTTGGGTTGACCGAAATGCAGATGCGCACCATGATGATATGGGCGAGGCTTAAACCGCGTTTTGCCAGATTGCATTACCTTTTGAATCTCGAGTGACAAATCCCAAACCAGGAAATGGCGCGTGAGGCACTGCCAGTAAAATATGTTCGCGTTCGGCTCGCTCGAGCATGGCGGCTCGGGTTTTGGCGGCAATCTCTTTGTCCCAGTCGAATTTGATGCTCCAATCTGGGTGTAACACTTGCACTGGGGCGTGCATGACATCCGCCAGCAGGAAAGCTTTTTCGCCTTCAGACTCGAGCAAAACGCTGGTCGTTCCCGAACGATGCCCTGGCATGAGAACCAAACTGATGCCTGGAGCGATAATGGCATCGTTCGCAACAACCTCGAGCAAGTTTTTGCGAACCAGTGGCGCGAAAAACTTCTGAAATTGTTCGGCTCGAGCTTCATCTTTGGCATAATCTTGGTATTCCTTACGCGCCATGATGTGCCGAGCGTTGGCATACACCGGTTGTCCCTCGAGCGTAAACGTACCGCCGACATGATCGCCGTCGCGGTGCGTGAAAAACACGATGTTGACCTGTTCAGGGTCAATACCAACAGCTTTTAAC
>JANMUC010000004.1:0-8081 GCA_031391225.1 Deinococcales bacterium | reverse complement strand
GCCGAATTGGGCAGCGATTGGGGTGTGCGCCTCGAGCCTACTGAAGAGGGTTTGTTGCGTGCTTCACTGGCGAACACGCCTCAGCACAATTGGAATTATTTTGACGCGGACGCGCCACCGATCATGGATGGTTGGATCACGGATTTTTACCTGGATTTTGAGGATGCCAAAGCCCTGCAACGCGAGATGCTGTACTTGTACTTGCGTTACGCTGGCAAGGGCGGCAAGCAGCGCTATATGGCTCGAGTTTCGTTTGCACCAATGTTGGACAGCACGGATTTGCCATTTTCGGACCGAACGCTCGAGTAAAACAAACCATGACCGAATTTCACTCCAGGGTTGTGTTCGTGCAGCACAAATACTTCACATTACCAATCTCAATATCAGGTTCTTCAGCCAGGGTTCAGGACACTGTCAGACGGGACAGAGCATTCGGAGCGAAAATAATTTGGCAGCAATCAAAAAGGCAGTCAATCTGCCAAAAGGAGAAAACCATGAAAATGAACAACCTCAAGGATTTATACATCGAGCAACTGCGCGACCTTTACAGCGCCGAAACTCAACTGGTCGAAGCCATCCCACTGATGGCAAAAGCCGCAACACACCCAGAGTTGCGTCAGGCTTTTGAAAAGCACCTCGAGCAAACCAAAAAGCAACGCGAGGATGTTGGGAAAATTGTCAACGCGTTGGGAGCCAAACCAGACGGTCACACCTGCGAAGCCATGAAGGGTTTGATCAAGGAAGCCAGTGAACTTCTGGCAAAGAAATCGCAGGTTGATGCGGACGTGATGGATGCTGGTCTGATCGCCGCCGCCCAACGCGTTGAACATTACGAAATTGCGGGTTATGGCACGGTTTGCGCCTATGCCAAAATGCTTGGTGAAACGGACGCGCACAACACCCTGCACCGAATTGCTGGCGAAGAGGGCGACACCGACAAAACCTTGACCAGCTTGGCAATGAGCGTCATCAACATGGACGCCATGCGATCTGCCGCAGATTAAACCTCGAGTTTGATTCTCAGTTGAGTTTTGCGAATTGAACTGTTGTTCAAGTGTTTGATGACCGTCATTTTTCTGATGACGGTCAATTTTTGTTGGCAAAAATGGCTAACCTTGCTGATAGATTTGCGATCTCCGAATTGTCAATTGAGTCAAAAAAAGAGAACACCATTGCGTTTCAAATCATTAAGCACACGTAAAATGCCCGTATGACCGATCTCGAGAATCTTGGCATTGTTTGCTCGAGTTGCACCATTTGCAAACTCGCGGCGACCCGAAAAAATGTTGTGTTTGGCGAGGGCAATCCCGACGCGCAAATAATGATTATTGGCGAAGGTCCAGGCGAGGACGAGGATAAAACGGGGCGTCCGTTCGTTGGTCGTGCGGGGCAATTGCTCGATCAAATTCTGGCTGCCGTTCAGATTCCTCGAGAGTCTGTGTACATTGCCAACATCGTCAAATGCCGTCCTCCTGGCAACCGCAATCCCGAAGTGGATGAAATCGCCGCTTGCGAGCATTGGTTGCTCGAGCAAATTCAATTGATTCGCCCGCAGATCATTGTGACTTTGGGGAATGTGCCGACGCAATGGGCGACGGGAACAAGTTTGGGCATTACCAAAACCCGAGGGGTTTGGGGAGAATTCAAGAAACTGAGTGCCCCAATCAAGATTTTCCCGATGTTTCACCCTGCGTATTTGCTGCGCAACCCTGTCAGAACCACGGGCGGTCCAAAATGGTTGACCTGGCAGGACATCAAAACGCTCAAAGCCGAACTCGAGCTTCTGGGCGCAAAACCCGACATCAAGCTCGAGGTGGAGCAAACCACGTTATTCTAGAGCATGTCGAATTCTGATTTTCTCGGTTTGATTCAATCTCTCATCGCCACGGGCGAAGCTGCGCTGGGCAATTTGAACGTTCTCTCGGGTCGTCTCGAGCGTGATGGTGTGCAACGACGTGAAACCGCCGAACGCAGTTTGCGAATTCTCGAGGTGCTGGCACAAAAAACCCGTGGGAATTTGGATGCCGAGGAGGCTCGAGCGTTAACCGAAGGCATTCACTCGCTCAAAATGGGTTTGCAAACCCCATCATGAAAGCCGTCATTCAGCGTGTCTCGAGTGCAAATGTGATGGTTGAAGGCAAAATAGTAGGGGAGATCGAACGGGGTTTTCTGGTCTTGTTGGGCGTCAAACGTGGTGACACGACGGACGATGCCGCATACCTGGCGCGAAAAATTGCCAAGTTACGGGTTTTTAACGACGAGACTGGAAAAATGAATTTATCACTCGAGCAAGTTCAGGGCGCTGTTCTTGCCGTCAGCCAGTTCACGCTTTACGCCGACACTCGAGATGGCAACCGTCCAGGATTTTCGCAAGCCGCATCGCCAGACGACGGCAACCGATTGTACAAAACCTTTTGCGAGTTGCTTCGCAATGAAAATCTCGAGGTGCAAACAGGAATTTTTCAAACTGAGATGAAAGTCAGTTTGGTCAACGATGGTCCTGTGGCGATCATTATTGACTCGAGCGAACGAATGAAGCCATGATCCAGTATCAGCATCACCTCGAGAACATTGCGCCAGAGAATCTGGAGGGCTTCTTTGTTGGTTGGCTTAACCCACCAAATCCAGCCAAACACCTCGAGATTTTGCGCGGCTCGAGTCATGTTTGTTTGGCGCTCGAGGATGATCGGGTGGTTGGGTTTATCACCGCGATTTCTGACGGGATACTGTCCGCGTACATTCCTTTGCTCGAGGTCTTACCCGAATTTCAATCGCAAGGCATCGGACGCGAATTAGTGCGGCGAATGCTCGAGATGCTGTCAGGGTTTTACATGATTGATTTGTTGTGCGACGACGAAATGAAAGGCTTCTATGCGAAATGTGGAATGCTCGAGGCTGGGGGAATGATGATTCGGAATTACAGACGGCAATCTGGAGAATGACGCTTCGCTTTGGGTATGAGCTTCGTATTTTGAAACTTTGCTTGAGATTCAAGCCGAGATTTGTTCGTTGAGCACAATCTTAAACCCATGATTTCGAGTCTGTGACAGATTTTCGCCTATGCTAAATACTCGAAAGGAGCACATCATGCGAAAATATTTGGCTGTTGGTGTCTTATTGTTTGGTGGTTTTGTGATCGCCCAAGCTGTACAAAAGAGTTTGAAGATCACCATCAATGGGGCAGCCTCGACTGAAAAAGCCATCGTTGTGGCTGGCAAAAGTTATGTCCCGCTGGCTGCCTTAAAAAGCTTGGGTGTGAATGCTGTTGCGTCTGGGAATACCTTGGCACTCTCTCGAGCGGGTGCGGCAAATACGACACCCGCAAAGCCAAACGATACTGGTGCGGCTGGCACCCAACAACTTTCTGGCGGCGTGGGTGCGTTTGGCAAAGCTGCTACGTTAGGAAAGCAAAGCCCACTGAATTTCACGCTTCGCAGCCTCGAGTACATGGTTGGACGGGTTGCCATTGGGCAGAACGTTTGGGTTTCAAACGCCAAACAAAAACTCCTTTTGATGCGTTTCACAGCTCAGAATCCGCAATCTGGTAAAGATGTCCAACTGAACAATGCAAGCTTTGTGTTTACGGTGGTGGATTCTAACAATGTTTCAGTCACCCCAGAGTGGACGGGCAGTGAAATTGCGATTGCCAGGGACAATGATTTTACGCCAGTGGACACAGCATTAAAACCAGGGCAGCGGCTTGATGTCTACACCGTGTTTGCCGTACCCAACGATGTCAGTGTGCCCAAGCTGGTGGTTGAGCGTTGGAATGAACGTCCAGCAGGGGTCTTGCGCTATGATTTAACAGGTAAAATCAAACCATTGGCTGCTCCCTTTGCGGCGGATAGCACTGGCATCAAGTCTCTCGAGCAAATAAATGCGCAAATTGGCACGTATTACCCAGTGGGCAAAGCCGACATGCGCCTCGAGAGCGCTCAAATTAGTAAACTCGAGGTTGGTGATGTCGTGCCAAGCGAAGGCAAGCGTTTTGTACGTCTGAACTTTGCTTTCCGCAATCCCATGCCTTGGGGTGCGCCCAATGCCTTCGTTGGCATGTGTGGTGGTGAAGGTTTTATCCTCGAGTTTACCGATTCAGACAACGAGCGTCAGGTTACATCTTCGTGTGGGACAAGCTTCTTGAAAGTCAGCCGCAATGAAAATGGTGACGGTGATCTTGCCCCTGGGCAAGAAGTAAAATTGCGTTACTTCTTTGAAGTCCCGAATGGTGTGGCAGCCGCTAAACTGACTGTTTACACCGAGCAATCAATTCGTTATGTCTATGATATTGGCATAGCCAAGTAAATATTAACCGCAAAATCCGAACTCGAACCACCTGCCTAGAGTTCGGATTTGAATGAAGTTTTGGGTTGATCCATTTGATCCGCCGCGTGTGACTGATGTTGAAGTGCGTGCTCGAGTTCCCAGTTTACGCGTTGGTCATGACTCCTGTTGCTACCAGAACCAGAATAATCAACCCCAGCACGATTCGGTATATCGCAAAAGGTTTGAAATTATTTCTCGATACGTAATTCAGCAACCAGCTCACCACTCCAAGCGCTGAGATAAACGAAACGACAGTTCCGACCAACAAGGCTGTTGTGCCACCAGGAACGCTGCTCGAGAGGGTGTCACGCGCTTTGTAGAGTTTGTACAGGCTGGCAAGCACCAAAATTGGCATTCCAAGGTAGAAGCTGAAGGCGGTGGCGGTGGCTCGGTTTAAACCTGTCAGCATTCCGCCGACAATGGTTGAGCCTGAACGTGAAGTGCCTGGGAAAACCAGTGCGAAAATTTGGGCAACACCAACCCAAACGGCTTGAATGGGTGTTACGGCGTCCACGTCAGCCAGTTCGGTGGTTTGGGAATGACTGCTTGGGCGTGATTCGATCACCCATAAAATAATGCCGCCAACAATCAAGGCAATGGCGACAGGGATGGGATGAAACATCAGACTCTCAATTTGTTTGTTGAAAAGAAGTCCCAGCACACCGGCAGGAATCGAAGCAATAATAATGTTTAGCCAGAAACGTTGCATGTTGCGGCTCGAGAGTCCCAAAATTCGTTTAACTAGGTCGTTGCGGTAATACCAGATGACCGCCAGAATTGCGCCCATTTGAATCACCACCGTGAAGGTTTCGGCGCTGTCTTTAAAGCCCAGCAAGCTTTCGGCAACGATCAAGTGACCACTCGAGGAAATTGGTAGAAATTCGGTTAAACCTTCAACAATGCCCAAAATGATGGCGTTAATAATGTCCATGAAAACCCCTGAAAAAATCTCGAGTTTCCCTCGAGACGGATGAGTTTAACCGAATTCGGGTGAAAGTCTGATGAATTCAGGGGTTCAGGCAGGCGCGAACGTTACCGTGATGCTGCGCTAGAAGTGCTTGGGCTTGTCCGACGTTCAATTGACGCTCAAGCATCACAATTGCGGTTTTGATGTGATAGCCGCAATGCTCGAGGGCTTGGGTGACGTCAAATTCGGTTTTGTTGGTGGCAAGTATGGTCAGGCGAACGGCGCGTTTGACCAGTTTGATATTGGTCGCTTGCAAATCCACCATCAAATTACCGTAAACCTTGTGTAGCCTGACCATCACGCTCGAGGAGAAGGTGTTGAGTGCAATTTTTTGTGCCGTTCCTGCTTTTAACCGCGTACTGCCCGAAATCACCTCTGCGCCAGTCTCGAGCAAGATTCCAACTTCGGCTTGCTCGAGAATGGGTGCGTTCGGGTTGTTGCTGATGCCGATTCGTAACGCCCCAACACTTTTTGCAGCCTCGAGTGCGCCAAGGGCATAAGGCGTTGTGCCGCTGGCGGCAATCGCAATCACCACATCGTTTTGGGTCGGCTCGAGTGCCAAAACATCATCTCGTCCTTGGTCAAAGTTGTCCTCTGCGCCTTCGACAGCATTAAAAACCGCAGCATTGCCCCCAGCCATTGCCACCAGCGCTCGAGATTTAGACCAGGAAAACGTTGGAATCAGTTCGGCAGCATCCAGAAACGCAAGCCGTCCACTCGTGCCAGCCCCCGCGTAAATCAAACGCCCGCCAAGCTCGAGTCTTAAAACTGCCAGTTCTACGGCTCGAGCAATTTCTGGTGCGGCATTTTTGACCGCTTGCACGGCATTAAATTGATCTTCAATAAAAGTGCTGACCAAATCTCCAGGCTCGAGCAGGTCAAGGTTTTGGGTGTTTGGGTTGATGCTTTCAGTAGAGGAGGGCTGGGTCATGAAACCAATTTAACTCGAGATTGAAAAAACGCCTCACCAATAACGGTGAAGCGTCACAAATTGAAGCTCGAGAAACTTAACTCCCGAAGTTCTTGACCGCCTGATAGTACGTCCATGCAAAGCTGTAACAGGTCGGACGTTGATACCAACTTCGTGCAGCACAGTCGGCTTTCATGTCGTTGTAAAAAATATAATCGCTGTAATCTTTACCACCGCTGTTAAACACGCCAAAGCGCTTGTAATTGCGGTAGCCAAAATCGTGACGGGTGCAGGCATTTTTAAAGTTAAAACCAGGTCCAGAATCGGGTGAATTCGAGCAGTAATCTGTGCTCCAATCGAGTTCGGGGTAAAGGTTGCTCTGGTAATTCCGCACGTACAGAAAGCTCGAGAGGCTGCCACCCATAAAGCCGTTGACGATGCCGACATTTTCGGCGGCTGTGGCTTGAAGGCTAAGATTTGTGGGTTCAATCACCCGCTCCAGTTCGACGGGGTAATTGACCTCGCTCGAGGTGGGAACACTTGTTTGACACGCGGTGAATGCCAAGACCAAAACGGAAAGCACAAGCCAGTTCGTTCGCATGACCAACCTCCATAAAACTGCTTATTTTTGAGACGCTTCAATCCTACTTCGCGGTCAAGTTTTGTGCATGAATAGTGCAGCTTGCAATGCTCGAGTCTCGAAATCGGTAGAATTGCAGTATGACCGCAACTTTAACCGATCCGCTCCTCGAGTACCGATCCGAATTCCCAATTCTCGAGACAAGCGCGTATTTTGCAGCACACACGCTTGGTCCTGTCTGCCGTGAAAGTCTCGAGGCAATCAGGCTTTTTGGCGAGCAATGGGCAACCCGTGGCGTTCGGGCTTGGGGCGATTCGTGGATGGCATTGCCTGATGTGGTTGGCGATGCCATCGGGCATTTGATGAATGCACCAAAAAACACGGTCAATACGCCGCCCCATGCCACGGCTGCAATGGCAAGTTTGCTCTCGAGCCTCGATTTTTCTGGAATGCGAAATGGCATTGTGACCACCGATGTCGAATTCCCAAGTGTTTTGCAACAAACCACCGCCTGGAGTCAGTACGGCGCGAATGTCACTGTAATCAAATCCGAGGATGGTTTAACCCCGCCGCTCGAGGGTGTACTGGCAGCCATTAATGAAACCACCAAACTGGTGGCAATCTGTCACGTCTATTTTCGCAACGCGTATATTTTGGATGTCGCCCTAGTCGTCAAGCGTGCTCGAGAAGTCGGGGCTTTGGTTTGCCTGGACGCCTACCAAAGCCTTGGGACAGTGCCGCTCGACGTTCAGGCGCTTGATGTTGATTTTGTGATCGGCGGCAGCGTCAAATGGGTTCTGGCGGGTCCTGGCGTGGGTTACCTGTACGTGCGTCCCAGCATCCTCGAGACGCTCGAGCCAGTTTTACGCGGTTGGATGGGACACGCCGACCCTTTCGGATTTACGCCAGATTGGAAACCCGCGAGCGGGCAACGCCGATTCGTGACTGGAACGCCGCAAGTGCCATGCCTTGCCGCAGCCTTGCCAGGTTACAAAATGGTTGGAAAAATTGGGGTCAACGCCATCCGCGAAAAGTCTTTGCGTCAAACCCAAATCCTGATGACCCACGCCGAAAAGCTTGGAATGCGAATCGTCAATCCGAAAGCGGCGGAATCTCGAGGTGGCAGCGTGGTGCTTGACGTTTCACCGCTCGTCTGGCGGGGACGACGATGATAATATCAGCGGTGGTGCAGGCGACGACATCATCAATGGCGGCAACGGCAACGATACACGCACGGATACCATCGCGGCGGATTGTCCTGGCGATACACTGACGAGCGTTGAAGCGGATACCTGCCCGGC